>JAKDNE010000236.1 GCA_030451965.1 Brachybacterium sp.
CGGCCCGCATGGGCAAGGCCGCCGAGTACCTGGTCGCCGCCTCGGCGATCCTCGGCGCGGACGTCGGGCAGGTGCTGTTGGTCGGCATCGTCTTCTCCGTGATCATCTGGCTCATCGCCGGTGTGGGTCTGGCCCCGGTGCTGGGCCGCCGACTGGACGTCGCGATCCCGAACATCCTCGGCGACGCGCGTGAGCGCAGCGACCTCGAGTCCGCTCCGAAGGTCCGCACCATCGTGATGCTCCTGTTGCTGCCGCTGGTGCTGATCCTGCTGAACACCGCGCTGAACACGGTGGGCGCCACCCGTCCGGACCCCGAGGCCTTCAACGCCGGACCCACGGTGGCGGTCCTGCGGATGCTCGGGGAGACCCCGGTCGCGCTGCTGATCACCCTGTTCGTCTCGATGTTCGTGCTGGGCTGGGGCGCCGGGAAGACGGGCACCCTGATGGAGAAGGTCCAGGACTCGGCTCTCGGTCCGATCGCCTCGGTGGTGCTGGTCACCGGTGCCGGCGGCATGTTCGGCGGTGTCCTGCGGGCCACCGGCATCGGCGATGCCGTCGCCCAGTCCCTCCAGGACATCGGCATGCCCGTCATCGTCGCCGCCTACCTCATCGCCCAGATCGTCCGTCTGGCCCAGGGCTCGGCGACGGTCGCGCTGACCACGGCCGCCTCCCTGATGGCGGGGATCGTCGCCGCCGGGGACTTCACTCCGTTCCAGGTGGTCGCCCTGGTGATGGCGATGAGCGCCGGGTCCGTCGGCTTCTCCCACGTCAACGATTCCGGGTTCTGGCTGGTCAGCCGGTTCTTCGGGATGGACATGAAGCAGACCCTGGGCACCTGGACCGTGCTCCAGGGCGCGATGGGCGTGATCGGGTTCGCGCTGGCGCTGATCCTGTACGGCGTCGCCGGCGGTCTCGGGATGTGAGCCGGTCGGACGGGCCGCACGGGCGGCCCGTCCGAGCAGCCGCCGGAGTGGCGGACGCGGCATCATCCATAGTGGGGAACCGGCCCGTTCCGGCCTAGACTGGAGTGCCCGCGCCGCGCCGGGCGCAGGCTCGACCCCGGCCGGATGCGATGACTCGATCCACCCGATAGACAGTGAGGCTGCGGTGAACGACCACCTGAAGACGACGGTCCAGGCGATCAACTGGAACCGGATCCCGGACCCGAAGGACCAGGAGGTGTGGGATCGACTGACCGGCAACTTCTGGCTGCCCGAGAAGGTCCCGCTGTCCAACGACGTCCAGTCCTGGAACCGCCTCAGCGAGCACGAGCAGCAGCTGGTGATGCGCGTGTTCACGGGCCTGACCCTGCTGGACACGGTGCAGGGCACCGTGGGCGCGGTCTCCCTGATCCCGGATGCGGTCACTCCGCACGAGGAGGCGGTGTACACCAACATCGCGTTCATGGAGTCGGTGCATGCGAAGTCCTACTCCCAGATCTTCTCGACGCTGGCCAACACCAAGCAGATCGACGAGGCCTTCCGCTGGAGCGAGTTCAACGAGCCGCTGCAGAAGAAGGCGAACATCGTCATGAGCTACTACCAGGGCGATGACCCGGAGAAGCGCAAGGTCGCCTCGACGCTGCTCGAGTCGTTCCTGTTCTACTCCGGCTTCTACCTGCCGATGCACTACTCCAGCCGCGGCGAGCTCACCAACACCGCGGACATCATCCGGCTGATCATCCGTGACGAGGCCGTGCACGGCTACTACATCGGCTACAAGTTCCAGAAGGCCGTCGAGAAGGCGACCCCGGCCCGCCAGGCGGAGCTCAAGGAGTACACCTTCTCGCTGCTCATGGAGCTGTACGAGAACGAAGAGGAGTACACCGAGGATCTCTACGATCCGGTGGGCTGGACCGAGGAGGTCAAGACCTTCCTGCGGTACAACGCCAACAAGGCTCTGATGAACCTCGGCTACGAGTCGCTGTTCCCGCAGGAGTCCGTCGAGGTGAACCCGGCGATCCTGGCCGCGCTGTCCCCGAACGCCGATGAGAACCACGACTTCTTCTCCGGCTCCGGCTCCAGCTACGTGATGGGCACGGCGGTCGAGACCGTGGACGACTAGTGGTATTTTTGAGTCCGGGCAGGCTGGACCTCCGAGTCCCCTGACGTGGGGAGGGGCGGGGCTATCACGCCGGGCCCGTCCTGCGTTCCCACAGCTCCGCGCACGGCGCGCCGAAGTCTCAGGATCCGAGGTGCAAACGACTCCTGCGGACCACGCGGTCGACGCCGTGACCTGCGGTGTCGCCGAAGATCCCGAGTTCCGTGAGAATTCGTCGCCATAATGGAGGGGCACTACCCATCCCTTCCCCTGACAGAATGGAGCTCCGCTCATGGGACTTCTCTGGGCAATCATCTCTTGGATCATTATCGGCGGGATCATCGGCCTGATCGCCCGGGCGATCATGCCGGGCAAGCAGGCCATGGGCCTCGGGATGACGATCATCCTCGGCGTCATCGGCGCAATCGTCGGTGGATTCATCGGCGGCCTCCTCGGAGGCGACGGGGTCAGCGGCATCCTCGACAACCCGTGGAGCATCCCCACCATCCTGCTCGCCGTGGTCGGTGCACTGATCGTCATGTTCATCTACGGTCTCGTGACCAAGAACCGGGTCTGACGCAGGAACCCGGGCTCTCGAGCCCTGCATGACGGCGGCGCCGTCCGGTCTCTCCGGGCGGCGCCGCTGTCATGTCCTGGCCTCGGGCGCCGCGGCGCCGGCCCCTGTTCTCACGGTTCCCTGGCCTCTTCCTCGGTGATGGGCGAGACTTGGGTATGGCCACCTATGTTCCCCTGATCACCGCTGATCTGGCGCGAGCTGCCCGAGCGCTCGCCCAGGTGTCCCTGCTCGACCTCGCCGAGCACACCGATCTCGACTCCGAGCACCTGCGCGGCGTGGAACGGGGGCTGCGCTCCCTCACGGCGACGCAGGAGGAGTGTCTCCACCACGCATTCGAGGAATTCGGTGTCGAGGTGCTCCCCGCCGACGAGGAGGCCGGCATCGGCCACGGCGTGCGCCGGAAGTTCAACCCTCGTACCGTGAAGCGGCTCGAGAACTGGGAGAACGAGGGCGGCCCCGCGGGGGACGACGACGTCTGAACGCGGCGCCCACGCCCGTGGGTGCCGCGCCCGCTGAATGCGGGCTCACGGCTGCTCAGAGCGGGACATCGACCGTGCGCCGGCCCGCCTCCCGGACCGGGTGTCGGCCCGAGGACCACCGTGCTGTGTCGGCACGGAGCGCAGCGAGGTCCGTCGGCGCCACCAGCACCGACAGCACCGCGCTGCGGGAGGAGTACTGCGTGGGCTCAACCGTCGCGTCGTGGGCGGCGGCCCAGATCCGTACCGCGTTCTCCGCGATCCCCACCTCCGCCGGCGGCACCTCGAGCCGGGACACCACGAGCTCGGTGCGACGACGCAGGGATGCCGCCGCCACCGCCTGCTCCACTCCGGCGGTGTAGGTGCGCACCAGCCCGCCGGCGCCGAGCTTCACCCCGCCGAAGTAGCGGATCACGATCGCGAAGGTGTCCACGAGCCGGGCCTGCAGCAGGGACTGCAGCATCGGCATCCCCGCGGTCCCCGCCGGTTCGCCGTCATCGTTCGAGCGGTTCATCTCGGCCCGGTCCGCGGTCTCGTCGAGTACCAGCGCGGTGCAGTGGTGACGGGCATCGGGATGCTGGGCGCGCGCGGCGCGCAATAGTGCATCGGCCTGCTCCACCTCGTCCACGCGATGCAGCCGGGTGAGGAACCGCGAGCGCTTCTCGACCAGCTCGGTCTCGACGTCGGCGGCGAGGACCAGAGGATCGGACATGCCCAGAAGTCTAGGCGGAACGGGAAGACCAGGCCGAACACGACCCAGCAGAGCGATCAGGGGCGGGGGCGGACGCTAGCCTGGGTCTGCCCCCGTCACCACCCCAGGAGCTTCTCGTGACCCAGCCGCCCCAGCCCTCCTCCGGTCCGCGCTCCCCGCACAACTCCGCCTACGGGCAGGGAGGGGTGCCCGCGCCGGGAGCCCCCTCACCGCAGGGCGCCACCCCGGCCCCGGCGAAGAAGCCGTCGAAGGCGCCCAAGGTCCTTATCATCCTCGGCTCGGTGATCCTCGCGCTCGGCGTCATCGTCGGTATCGTGCTCGCGGTGGTGGGCCTCGGCGGCGCCTTCAGCACCATCGACGAGCTGGAGGTGTTCGATTCCGGCAGCGGCACCGTCACCGCCGAGGCCGATGAGATGCTCATGGTCTACGTCGAGGAGGGGACGCCGATCCCGAGCTGCACGATCGACGGGCCCGCGGTCGGCGCCGGCACCTTGCAGACCAGCACCCTGGGCAACGGTGAGCGCCAGTGGAGGTCGGTGGACTCCTTCACCGCGGAGGAGGCGGGCGAGTACGACATCAGCTGCGGTGACACCCCCATCGCGGTGGGCCCGCCGGTGTCCATGGGGGGTGTTCTCGTGGGCATCGGCGGCATCTTCGTCGCCATCGCCGGTGGCGGCCTCGGATTCGTGCTGCTGGTGCTCGGCGTGATCCTGCTGATCGTCCGGAAGCGTTCGGCGTGAGTGCACGGGATCGCGCAGCCCTCCCGTTCCCCCTCGCACCGGGGGAGACCCTGGTGCGCAGCGGGGCCGCGAACATGCAGCGCGGCGCCGAGACGGCGGGCGGGAAACTGTACCTGACCACCGAGCGGCTGGTGTTCACCGCCCATTCGCTGAACCTGCGCAGCGGCCCCTCGGAGGTGCCGCTGACGGAGGTCGCCGAGGTGGACGCCGTCTGGACGAAGCTGCTCGGGGTGCTGCCCCTGCTGCCGAACTCGGTCGCCCTCACCCTGCGCGAGAGGAATTGTCAAGACCTGTGGATCGGTCTTCTGATACCTGACCGAGAATTTGTAGAACCGACACTGTGAGCACCGGTCGCGGATCGGCACCGCTCCCAAGTCATCGCCGGGTCGGTCTTAGGGCCCCGGCGGCCGTGCTGGGTGTCGGCGAGGCATTGACGCACGGGTGGTGGCGACCATGTCGTTGCCCAGCTTGACCAGGTAGAACTTGTCTATCGGTAGCGCGGTGCGGAAGGTCCGCAGAGCTCTGTGGAACGCGGGAGAGGGGCCGATCGCGACGATCTCGGTCCGTTCACGCCATACGGCCGAGCGCTCGGCGAGCCGGTCGGAGTCGCGTGCGTCGCCTTCGAATTTATTGTGGTCGTGGCGAGACTATGGCGCTACAGAGAGTCCCGGGGGGAGCCCCCCCCCGCGGGGGCAGGGGGCCCCCCGCCCGGGGGGGGGCGG
>JAKDNE010000237.1 GCA_030451965.1 Brachybacterium sp.
CCGAGCATCACGCCCCCGCCCACTACGGGGTGCGCACCCCCACCCACAAGTACATCCGCTATTACAACGACGGGCTGGGCACCCCCGGCTCCTCGGACCGGATCATGCCGATCGAGGACGAGCTGTACGACCTGGTCACAGACCCGCACGAGATGACCAGCGTGGTGGGTGATCCCGCCTACGCGGAGGTGCTCGAGTCGATGAAGGCGCTCACCGCCGAGCTGCAGGCCGAGTACGGGGACGCCCCCTACGAGGGGCCGGACACCCCGCGGCTGGAGTGGCCGACGGCCTGAGCGGGAGGCTCAGACGGCGGCGTCGGCGTGCTGGTCCGCAGTGCTCTGGTCCGCAGTGCCCTCGTGCGCAGTGCCGCGGAGCAGATGGGCCCCGCCGATCGGTGTGCTCACCCAGTCCTCCAGCTGCCAGCCCTCCTCGGGATGACCGGTGAGGGTGACCATGCCGGTGTTCGGCAGCGGCCGGTCCTCGAGGGAGGCGGCGCCGAGCCCGGCGACCACCGCGGCGAACACGCGGATCGCGGCGCCGTGGCTGACCACCGCCACGGTCGCATCCTCCGCGTGCAGCGCGGCGATGTGGCGCAGCGCCCCGGTGTAGCGGTTCCAGAAGGCACGGCCGGTCTCGCCACCGGGCAGGCCATCGGTGAACTCGCCCGCACTCCACCGGGAATGGTTGTCCTGGTAGGCCGCGATGGCCTCCGCATCCCGGCGCAGCTCGAGCTGCCCGGCGCTGATCTCCTCGAGACCCGCGGTGAGCTGCGGGCTCATCCCCAGCGCGGCCGCCAGCGGGGCCGCGGTCTCATGGGTGCGCACCAGACGGGAGACGTGCAGAGCGGCGATGCTCTCGTGCTGGAGCGCGTCCGGGATCGCCGCCGCCTGGGCGCGGCCCAGCGCGGTCAGACCGGGCCCGGGATAGCCGGCATCGAGGATGCCGTCGACGTTGCTGGGGGTCTGACCATGGCGGAGGAGGAGCAGGCGCATGGCTCGCACCGTACGCGATCCTTCGCCGACCCTCTGCGGCGCGCATCACAGAGGGATAGCGTGGGGGCATCTGCCCCGCCCGGAAGGAGCGCACCACCATGCGTCGCAGCATCGTCAACGATCCCGAGGACCTGATCCCCGAAGCCCTCGAGGGGCTCATGCTCAGCCATCCGCTGATGCTCGACCTCCACGAGGAGCACCGCTTCATCACCCGCCGGAAGCCCGCCACCGACAAGGTGGGCCTGGTCTCCGGCGGCGGCTCCGGCCATGAGCCGCTGCACGCCGGATTCGTGGGCACGGGCATGCTCGACGTCGCGGTCGCCGGCGCCGTCTTCGCCAGCCCCACCGCCCTGCAGGTGCTCGAGGCCACCAAGGCGGCCGACGCGGGCCGCGGCGTGGTCCAGATCGTCAAGAACTACACCGGCGACGTGCTGAACTTCCGCATCGCCGGGGAGATCAGCGGTGACGACGCCGTGCGCACCGAGATGGTGCTGGTCGACGACGACCTCGCCACCGACACCGGGGGAGAGGACGGCCCCGGCCGCCGCGGCACTGCCGCCACCGTCATCGTCGAGAAGCTGTGCGGCGCCGCCGCCGAGGCCGGGGCGAGCCTGGAGGACGTCGCCGCCATCGGCCGCCGCGCCGCGAGCCGCGCCCGCACCATGAGCCTCGCGCTCTCGGCCGGGACCCACCCCGGTGACACCGAGCCCCAGTTCACCCTCGAGGACGACGAGGTCGAGCTGGGCGTGGGCATCCACGGCGAACGCGGCCGGGAGCGCGTCCCCTTCCGCGACGCGGACGGCCTCACCGAGCTGCTGCTGGAGCCGCTGCGCGCAGAGCTCGACCTGCACCGCGGCGACGAGGTGCTCGCGATCGTCAACGGGCTCGGCGGCACCTACCCGCTCGAGCTGAACCTGGTCGCCCGCTCCCTGCACCACCACCTGGCCGATGCGGGGGTGGCGATCCAGCGCTCCCTGGTCGGCTCCTACGTGACCAGCCTCGACATGCACGGCATCTCGATCACCCTGATGCCGCTGGACGACGAGCAAGCCCGACTCTGGGACGCGCCCGTCCGCACCCCTGCCCTGACCTGGTGAGGAGACCGAGATGACCACCACGACGACCAGCACGGACACCCTGCCCGACGACTTCGGCCACGCCTTCATCCGCGGCGTGCACGAGCACCTCGGCGGCGCCGCCGACCCGCTCGGCGACCTCGACCGCCGCGCCGGTGACGGCGACTTCGGCACCAACGTCCGCACCGCCCTGAAGCACGCCGCCGAGAACATCGAGACCGACAAGCCCTCCACCTACCGCCAGTGGGGGACCACGATGTACATGGGCTGGCTCGCGGTGGGCGGCACCAGCGGGCCCCTGTTCGGCATGTTCTTCCGCGACCTCGCCAAGGCCGCCGACGACGACGGCGAGCCCACCCTCGCCCAGTTCGCCGAGGCGCTCGCCGCCGGACAGGCCACCATCCAGAAATACGGCGAGGCGAAGGTGGGGGACAAGACCATGGTCGACGCCCTCGACCCGGCCGTGACCGCGCTGCACACAGCCGTCGAGGCGGGCACACCACCGGGCGAAGCACTCGCCACCGCGGAGAAGGCCGCGGTCGAGGCCGCTCAGGCGACGGCGGAGACCACGGCGCGCCGCGGCCGTGCCAGCTACGTCGGCGACGTGGCCAAGGGTGTCATCGACCCCGGCGCCGCGGCGATGGCCCTGGTCATCGGTGCCGCCCGCGCCGCCGTCGACGGAGCCGAGGTGGACGCCGCCTGGATCGGGTGAGCCGAGGCCGTCTGCCTCGCGAATTGTGCGCTGGGGACCGATGATCGTTCCCACATCGGTCCTCAGCGGACAATAGGCGAGTCAGGGTGGCTCAGCGGAGGGTGTTCTCGGCTCGACGGCCCTCCTGCGCTCGCGACGTGTGTTCTCCTCCGTCGGCGCGGACAGCTCCGCAGAGCCGACGGGGCGCTGATAGGTTCACCCACCATGTCTGACCTCGCCGTGCTCATCCCCGCTCTGGGCGTCGGCCCCTGGCTGCTGGTGACGCTCGGCGCGCTGATCGTCGGCTTCTCCAAGACGGCCCTGCCCGGCGCCGGCACCATCGCCGTGGGGATCTTCGCGCTGGCCATGCCGGCCAAGGAATCCACGGCCGCGCTGCTGCTCCTGCTCATCGTCGGCGACATGACCGCGCTGTGGGTCTACCGGCGCGAACCGGACTGGCGCACCCTGGTGCGCCTGCTGCCCAGCGCCATGATCGGCGTGGTGATCGGGGCGTTCTACTTCGCTCGGGTGGACGGCGAAGGGGTGCGCCTGACCATCGGCGTCATCCTGCTGACCCTGGTGATCGTCACCGTGACCCGGCGCCAGCTCACGAAGCACCGCGAGGTCGCAGCCCCCGAGACGGGCACGGGCAGCGTCTCCAGGCCCGGGGTCGCCGCGGCCGCCCAGGGCATGGGCTACGGCCTGCTGGGCGGATTCACCACCATGGTCGCCAATGCCGCCGGGCCCGTGATGTCGCTGTACTTCTATGCGATGCGGATGCCGGTGCTGACCTTCCTGGGCACCTCCGCCTGGTATTTCGCGATCGTCAACCTGTTCAAGGTGCCGTTCTCGGCGGGCCTGGGCCTGATCACCCGCGACACCCTGGTGATGGACGCGATGCTGATCCCCGTCGTGCTGATCGGCGCGTTCGCCGGTGCGAAGGTGGCTCGGCGCATCCCGCAGAAGGTGTTCGAGAACCTCATCCTCGTGCTCACCGTCGCGGCCGCGCTCAGCCTGCTGATCATCTGAGGCCGCTGCCGCTGCCGCAGCCGCTGGCCCGACGCACCCCACCCGCCCACGCACCGAGCTCCTCGATCACGGTCAGCAGCTCGGGCGGATCGATCACCTCGATCGGGGCGCCGATCCAGGCCAGGTGCATCGCGACCCAATGCAGCTCCCCGGCCCCGGCGCGCAGGAGGCAGGCGTCCGGGCCGTCGGCCGCGACCGTCGCCGCCCGCGCCGGGACCTTCGGAGCGATCTCCTCGAACGGGGCCAGGATCCGCACCGTCGCCGACTGCGGGTACCCGCCCACGGTGATCGACTCGCGCACCACGGCCTCGATGTCGGGGGTGGGGCGCTCGGTGATGGCGAAGGTCGAGGCGTGCACCGCGTGCATGCGGTCCAGCCGGAAGGTGCGCCAGTCCTCGCGGCCCAGGTCCCAGGCGAACAGGTACCAGCGCCCCTCCACCGACAGCACTCGGTGCGGTTCCAGCCGCCGCTCGGCCCGTTCGCCGTCGGCCCGCTGGTAGTCCATCCGCACCCGCACCCCGTCCCGCACCGCGGTGGCCAGCGTCATCAGCACCTCGGAGCGGATGCCGGTGGCGGGCCGGGTGATCACGCCCATCGCCTCGCTGATCGCGCCGACCTCTGCCCGCACCGGCGCCGGCAGGATCCGGTCCAGTGCGGCCAGGGCCCGGAGCGCTTCCTCGTCCAGGCCGTCCACCCCCGAGGAGGCCGCCAGCCGCAGCCCCACCGCCACCGCGACCGCCTCGCTCGAGCTCAGCAGCAGCGGCGGCAGCGCCTGGCCCGCCCCGAGCTGGTAACCGCCTCCGTGCCCCGCCGAGGTGAGCACCGGATAGCCCAGCTCGCGCAGCCGGTCCACGTCGCGGCGCACCGTCCGCGTGGTCACGCCCATCTCCAGGGCGAGCTCCGGCCCGCTCCACACCGCTCGCGACTGCAGCAGGGCCAGCAGTCGCAGCGCTCTCGTGGTCACATCGCTCATGGGCACAGCCTGCCCCACTTCGCGGACAGAAGCTGTCCGCGTGAGGGCGAAGAGTGGGTCTCGACCATCCAGAAGGGTCGCGCAGAACGATGCGGCCCGCACCGAGGAGACGAGCACGATGCCCTTCCTGACCGCGATGCCCTTCCTGACCGCAGAGACCACCGACGAGCGCGACCGCCTCGTGTCCGGGCAGACCTGGCCCCCCGACGGTCGGTGAGCGCACACCCGAGGCCCGACCCGCACAACTTCCCAGGAGGATGACATGACCCGCAACGACACGACCCATGACGATCAGCGTCTCGGCACCGGCGGCGACCTGCCCACCGTGCTGCTCGACCAGATCGAGGTCCACGTCCGCGAGCAGCTGCGCCCCCGTCTCGAGGGGCTCACCGACGAGGAGTACTTCTTCGACCCCTCCGGCTCCGGCCGCGCCTGGACGGTCCACCCGCGGACACCGGACGGGGAGCAGTCTCCCACCCCGGTCCAGGGCGGCTCCGGCGCGATG
>JAKDNE010000238.1 GCA_030451965.1 Brachybacterium sp.
AGGCGCTGCGCGATCTGCACGATGCCGCGCAGGCCCGGCGCAGCGCCTTCGCCGGACCCCGCTCCACCGCCCGGATCCTGCTGGTCCTGCCCCTGGCGGGACTCGGGCTGGGGATGCTCCTGGGCGGGGACCCGCGGCGGCTGCTGCTGACCTCCGGCGCCGGGAACCTGCGCGGCCTCGCAGGGCTGGCGCTGACCGGGTGCGGCTGGTGGTGGATGCGCCGGCTCATCCACCGCGCCGATCCTCCCCGCCACCACCGGGTGGACCCCTCGGTGCAGCTCGAGCTGATCGCCGGCGCCCTGGAGTCCGGGCTCCCCCTGGCCCGCGCCGTCGCGGCAGTCGGGCGAGCTCTGCCCGCCGGTGAGGAGGCGACGGCCCTGCAGCACGTCGCCACCGCACTCGAGGCCGGGGTCCCGGCCTCCCTCGCCGGCCGGGTGCTCCCTGCCGAGCTGGGTGCGCTGGAGCGTTCCGTGGTGCTCGCCGAGGGCACCGGAGCTGATCTGTCCCGGGTGCTGCGCTCCGCCGCCCGCGACGCCCGCCGTGGCCGGGCCCGGGCCGCCGAGGTGCTCGCCGCCCAGCTGGCGGTCCGTCTGGTGCTGCCCACGGGGCTCGCCCTGCTGCCGGCCTTCGTCGCCCTCGGGATCATCCCCACGGTGATGTCGCTGCTCGGCGGCACCCTCTCCCTCACCTCCGGTACGGGGTGAGACCTGGAACCACCGGGCCCTGCCCGGCGCACCCGCCCTCCCGGGCCGGTGCACGGCGGCCATGGCCGCCATCCGTGGCGGCGACCGTCGCCGCGGCCCGAGCGGCTCCGGCCGCACCACCGGGCGGAGAGCTCTCCGCCCATGAGGAGAAGGAGGACCCCATGTCCCACACCCTGATGCGGATGCGTCGCACCCTCGATCGCGCACTGCGCGACGAGACCGGCGCCTCGACCGCCGAGTACGCCATCACGGTGCTCGCCGCCTGCGGTTTCGCTGCCGTACTGGTCGCCCTGCTGGCGTCCGGGGAGGTGCGCGAGCTGCTGATGGCCATCATCACCTCGGCCCTGTCCAAGGGATTGTGATGCCGCGGCCCGCCCGGTCGTCCCTGCTCGGGGACGACCGGGGGTCCGCCACCGCGGAGACGGCGATCGTGCTGCCCGTGGTGGTGGTGATGGTGGTCGTGGTGCTGCTGACCGGTGTCGGTCTGGGCGGCCAGCTGCGGCTCGAGAGCGCTGCCCGCGGCGCCGCCCGGGAGCTCGCCCGCGGCGAGGACACCGCTGCGGCCGTCGCCGTCGCCCAGCAGATCGGTGGAGAGGGCACCGAGGTGACCACGTCGATGGAGGGGAACTGGGTCCGGGTGGAGGTGCGCCGCACCCTGCAGGCGCCGGCCGGTCCGCTGCTCGGAGCCCGCTGGACGCTGAGCGCCGAGGCGGAGGCACGGCGCGAACCCCAGCTGCTCACCGGCGGTGCGCCGTGAGCACCGGTGCCGCCTCGGTGCTGGCCTGGACCGGGGCGGCCACCACGATGGTCGCGGGACTGTCCCTGCTGGGCACCGGGCTGATCGCCCAGTCCCGGGCCGCGACCGCCGCGGATCTGGCCTCCCTCGCCGCCGCGGATGCAGTGGCCGTCGCCCACGGCCATCCCTGCGACGTCGCCGCCGAGGTCGCCACCCGCAACGGCGCCCGGATGCTCCTGTGCGAACAGCGCGACTGGGACGTGCTGGTCACCGTCGAGGTGGACGCCTCCCCGCTGTCGGCCGTCTCGGCACGTTCCCGGGCCGGGCCGGGCCCGGCGGAGCTGCCCTGAGCGGGGTCAGGGCCGCAGCAGCTCCAGCAGGGCCACCGCCTGCACCTTGGACAGCGGCTCGTTGCCGTTGCCGCACTTCGGGGAGACCACGCAGGCGGGGCAGCCCGCCTCGCAGCCGCACTCACCGATCATGTCGGCGGTGGCCCGCACCCAGGCCGCGGCGTCATCGGCCCCACGCTCGGCGAAGCCGGCCCCGCCCGGCGCCCCGTCGTAGACGAAGATCGTCGGCACCCCGGTGTCCTCGTGCTGGGCGGCCGAGAGCCCGCCGATGTCCCAGCGATCGCAGGTCGCCAGCAGCGGCAGCATCGAGATCGCGGCATGCTCGGCGGCGTGCAGCGCCCCGGGCAGCTCCTCCCCCGGGATCTCCGCACCATCGGCGGTCTCCTGCGGGATCACCCACCACACCGCCTTGGTGGTCAGGGTGCGCGGCGGCAGGTCCAGCGGATGCTGGGCCAGGACGGACTGGGTGAACACATCGCGGACCTGGTAGCCGGTGACCTGGTCGGTGACATCCACGGTGCCGAAGCACAGCTGGACGCCGCCCGACCAGTCCACCTCGCGGTCGATCTGGCGGATCCGCAGCGTCGAAGCGGTCTGCGGGTGGGTGCTGTGCAGCGGGTCCTCGCGCCGTACGAAGGCGACTGCCTGGTCGACGTCGAGCTGGTTGACCACATAGTTCGTGCCCTGGTGGAGGTAGACGGCGCCGTCATGGACCTGGGTGTGAGCGCTCGCGGCGTCCACGGTGCCCAGCAGCACCCCGCTGGCCTGCTCGACGATCCGCACCGGCTCCCCGCCACTGCCGCGCAGGTCGGTGAGCTGATGCGCGGACTCGCTCATCGTCCAGTACCAGCCGGTGGCCCGCGAGCGCAGCACCCCCCGGGCGGCGAGGGTGTTCAGCAGCTCCCGCGCGGTGGGTCCGAAGATCTCCTCCTCGCCGTCCCGGATCGCCAGCTCGGAGGCGGCGGCGCACAGGTGCGGGGTCATCACGTAGGGATTGCCGGGGTCGAAGACGGACGCTTCGACCTCGGCGCCGAAGATCGTCTCGGGGTGGTGGACCACATAGGTGTCCAGCGGATCCTCCCGTGCGACGAAGAGCGCCAGGGCTCCTCCGTCGGCGTCCTGCCGCCGTCCGGCCCGGCCGAACTGCTGCCAGAGAGAGGCGCGGGTGCCGGGCCAGCCGGCGACCACCACGGCATCCAACCCGGCGATATCGATGCCGAGCTCGAGCGCGTTGGTGGAGGCCAGCGCCTGCAGCTCCCCGGAGCGCAGCGCATCCTCGAGCTCGCGGCGCTCCCGCGCCAGGTAGCCGCCGCGATAGGCGGCGACCCGGCTCGCCCGGTCCGCGAGCTGCGGGGACACCGTCTGTTCGGCCTTCTGCTCCAGCAGCCGGCGAGCCCCGCCGGCGACCAGCTCGGCGCCGCGGCGGGAGCGGGCGAAGACGAGGGTCTGCACGTCCCGTTCGACGAGGTCGGCGAGGATCGTCGCGGCCTCGCTGGTCGCCGACCGGCGCAGCGGGTCCTCGGTGCGCTGCGTGGAGGGGCCCTCCCCCGTCTCCTCGTCGAGGTCGTCGTCGGCCGCACCGTCGTCGCTCCACCGGGCCGGGTCCCCGCGGCCGTCGACCCGGGTGCGGGGCCCCGGCGCCCACAGCCCGATGGTCAGCCCGGCCCGGGGGGAGCCGTCCTCGGTCACCGCCTCGACGTCCCGCCCGATCAGCCGCGAGGCCGACAGCTCCGGATTCGCGGTGGTCGCCGAGGCGAGGATGAACGTGGGCTCGGCGCGATAGTGCGCCGCGATCCGGCGCAGGCGCCGGATCACCATCGAGACATGGCTGCCGAACACGCCCCGGTAGCTGTGGCACTCGTCGATCACCACGTAGCGCAGGGCGCGGAAGAAGTGGGCCCACTGCTCGTGCCCGGGCAGGATCCCGAAGTGGAGCATGTCGGGATTGGTGAGCACCACGGTGCCGTGGCGGCGCACCCAGCGACGCTGCTCGGAGGGGGTGTCCCCGTCGTAGACCGCGACCCGGGCATCACGGATCCCGGCGCCGTCGGCCATCGCGGTGATGTTCGTCAGCTGGTCCGCGGCGAGCGCCTTCGTCGGAGAGAGGTACAGCGCTGTCGCTCGCCGCGCCTCGGGATCGTGCTCCCGCGCACCGATCGCGGTGAGCACGGGCAGCAGATATGCCAGGGACTTCCCGGAGGCGGTGGCCGTGGCGAGCACCACGTCCTGTCCCTCGCGGGCGAGCTGCGCCGCCTGCTCCTGATGGATCCAGGGCGCGGTGATGCCCTGCTGCGCGAGATGCGTCACCAGCCGCGGATCCGCCCAGTCCGGAAAGCTGCCGCGACGGCCGGCGCGGGCGGGCCGCCGCTCCACATGGGTCAGGCAGGTGCGACGGGTCAGCGGCGCGGTGAGGTCGGCGAGGAGCTCTGGTGCTCGACCTGCTCGCATCCTCACCCGCCTCTCTTCCCTGCAGACCGTGCCCACAGCGCCTGCGCATCTCCTCCACCTGGTCTCCGGCATCGGCCCAGGCGGCTGGGGCACAATCGTAGCCATGTCCACCGACTGCCCGACCGGGCCACCGCGGGTCCTGCCCGAGGAGATCGCCGCCCTGCGCGCGGACCTCGAGGCGGCCTCCTACCTGACCGCGACGATCGAGCAGCTGCTCGGGCCGGTCGCCGCCGACGCGCTGCGGCGCATGAACCCGGTCCCCGCCCATCGCGTGCTGGCGGTTCGGGACGAACCCGCGGCCGTGCTGCTGAGCCTGTTCACCCTCGGGGCGGTCGTGCCGCGCTCCCGGATCGAGGCCGCCCTGCCCTCGCTCGGCGTCGACGGCGCGACGCGGCTGGGGCTGGTGGAGCTCGTCCCCACGGCGGAGGCCGACGCCGAGACCCCGGTGCGGGCCCTCCTGGACCTCGCCCCGTACTCGGCGAGCGATGATGCCGGTCAGATCGACTGGTGGATCGCCTCCGACCTCTCGGAGCTCGCGACTGGTCGCCCTCTCGGCCCCGAGCACGTGCTCGGGGTGGGCGGCGCCTCCCACACCCTGGCCCGGATCACCCCGCGCGCCCCCGTCGAGACGGTGCTGGACCTCGGCTGCGGCGGGGGGATCCAGGCGCTGCACGCCTCCCGCCACGCCGAGCACGTGGTCGCCACCGACCTCTCCGAGCGGGCGCTGGCCGTCGCCGCCTTCAACGCGGCGCTGAACGGTATCGAGATCGAGCTGCGGCAGGGCTCGCTGCTCGAGCCGGTGGCCGGGGAGAGCTTCGACCTGATCGTCTCCAATCCACCGTTCGTGATCACCCCGCGCGCGGCCGCCGAGGAGACGACCACCTGGACCTACCGCGACGGCGGCCGTGCCGGCGACACCCTGCTGGCAGAGCTGGTCCGCGCCCTGCCCGCCCACCTGGCCCCCGGCGGCAGCGCGGTGATGCTCGGGAACTGGGAGATCACCGATCCCGCCGAGTGGGAC
>JAKDNE010000239.1 GCA_030451965.1 Brachybacterium sp.
CGGCCGAGGTACGGGAGGGGCCGACAGAGGTCGGCAGGGGCTCGAGCGCGCGGTCCCGGTCAGCAGCAGCGTCGTCAGTGGTGGCGTCGTCGGCGGTGGTCGAGGCATCGGGGTCGTCCTCGCCGAGCAGGTCCTGCATCGACTCACGACGGTCGGCGATCTCGTCGAGGTGGGTCGCCCGCACGGAGCGCCACCACAGGAAGAGGAAGAACCCGCCGAAGATCACCCACTGGAAGGAGTAGCCGATGTTCCGCCAGTTCAGGCCCCGCGAGAAGTCGGACTCCGCCGCCGGCAGCGGCTCGAGCGTCCCGGAGGGCTCGTCGAGGGAGACGTAGCCGGAGTACATCGGCGATCCCCATTCGTTGACCAGCAGCGGGGTCGCGATCTCGCCCACCACTCCCCCGTCCACGCCGCTGCGGGCGGCTTCACTGGCTTCCAGCTGTCCGGAGATCTCGAGCTCACCCTGCGGGGCCGCGGGAGCGAGAGCGGGATCGATCCGCCCCTCGGCGTCGGTGACGTCCTCAGCGGGGAGCCAGCCCCGCGCGACGGGGAGGCGGGCCTGGGTGTCGTCGTCGAGGTCCACGAGGAAGGAGGAGACCACCAGCACGGCCCGGGTGCCACCGACCTTCCGATCGGGCACGAGGACCTGCTCGTCCGGCACGAAGCTGCCGGTCGCCGTGACGGTGTCCCCCGCGATCTGGTTGGTGACCGGGCCGCCCACCTCGAGCACGTCGCGGATATCGCCCAGCTGGGCGGGTCCTGCGGCCTGATCGGTGATCACCTGGTGCGCCCGGTCCCACTGCCAGGTGGCCAGCAGCCCGCACACGACGGTCGCCACGACCATCAGGGCGAGCATCCCCAGGAAGCGGGGACGGAGGGCGACGCGGAGCATGACCCCATGGTACGAGCCGCTGCTGGGACGGATCCTGGGCAGCGACGTCTCTCACATCGTGCCACGCGGACCCGGCCGACCGCGCCGAGCCCTCAGCCCTTGACCGCGCCGGCGGCGAGGCCTGCCTGCCAGAACCGCTGCAGGCCGAGGAACAGCACGATCAGCGGCAGCACGCCGAGCAGGGCGCCCTGCATCACGGCACCGTAGGTCGGGTCGAAGTAGCTCATCATCCCGTAGAGCCCCAGCGTGATCGGCTTGAGTGCGTCGGAGTTGAGCATCATCAGGGGCAGCAGGAAGTTGTTCCAGGTCGCCACGAAGATGAACAGGAAGATGGTGACCATCGCGGGGGCCAGCAGCCGCAGCACCATGTCGGCAAAGATCCGCAGCTCGGAGGCGCCGTCGATGCGGGCCGCCTCGATCAGCTCGGTGGGGACCGAGGAGTCCGCGTAGATCATCCCCAGGAAGACCCCGAAGGGGCTCACGCAGGAGGGGAGGATGATCGCCCAGATGGTGTCGGTCAGCCCCAGCGAGTGGAACACGATGAACATCGGGATCGTCAGCAGTGCGATCGGCAGCAGCAGTCCCGCCGAGATGATGCCGACGCTCGCGGCGCGTCCCGGGAAGCGGAACTTGGCGATCGCGTAGCCCGCGGAGACCGAGATCAGCGTGCCCACCGCGCCGGCCGCGGTGGAGTAGAGCACGGAGTTGCCCACCCAGCGCCAGAAAAAGCCGCGGGTCCAGCCGATCAGCGTCTCGTAGTTCTCCTTCAGACGGAACTCGTCCGCGAACCAGAAGCCGTTGCTCGTGGTCATCGCCGCGTTGGACTTCGTGGAGGCCAGCAGCAGCCAGTAGATGGGGAACAGGAAGTAGATCAGCACCACCGAGAGCACGATGATGGTGAGCACCTTGGTGCTCCGACGGGTCCGCAATGCAGCGCTCACTTGGCAAGCCTCCTCTGGACCAGCATGTACACCAGGGCGAGCAGTCCGGCGAGGACCGCCATCACCAGGGAGATCGCGGAGGCCGGCCCCACCCCGGAGGGCGAGATCTGACCGCCGATAGCGGTGTTGTAGGCCATCATCATCGGGGTGTAGCCCGGGCCCATCCAGCCGTTGCGCACCGCCAGGACCGTGGGCTCGTTGAACAGCTGCACCGTGCCGATGATCGACAGCAGCACGGCGAGCATCGCAGCGCCGCGGACCATGGGGACCTTGATCCTGGTGGCGACCTGCCAGGCGTTGGCGCCGTCGATCCGGGCGGCCTCGTACAGCTCGCCGGGGATCGCCTGCAGCGCCGCGAGGAAGATCAGCATGTTGTAGCCGGTGAAGGTCCAGGTGGTGATGTTGGCCATCGACCACAGCATCAGGTTCGTGGAGAAGAAGTCCACCTCGAGACCGAACCAGCCCAGCACATCAGAGATCGGCGAGAGCTCCGGGGTGTAGAGGTAGGTCCACACCAGGGCAGCGATCACGCCGGGGATCGCGAAGGGCAGGAAGTAGCCCAGCCGGAACACCGTCACCCGCTTGATGATGGTGGAGTCGATGAGGATGGCCAAGAACAGGGAGGCGATGATCATCACCGGCACCTGGACGGCGCCGAACAGCATCACCCGACCCACGCCGGACCAGAACATCTCGCTGGTCAGCACGTAGAGGAAGTTGTCCCACCCGACGAAGCTGCTGGTGACCACCTCATCGGCGGAGCCGGTGGTGCAGCCGTAGAGCGGATTGGCGCACTCCTCGTCGATGGCCGCGACCTGACGGAAGAAGGACTCCTTCACGGAGGCCAGGATGGGGACGATGAAGACCAGCAGGAACAGCAGGGCGAAAGGGGCCATGAAGGCCCAACCGACCATCCCCTCGCGGCGCCGTGCCCGGCTCCGTCGTGGCTGCCGCACCGTGGGAGGTGCGGTGGCAGTCTGAGTGCTCACCTGATCCTGCTCTCCTTGCTGGGTGTTCGTGCGGCCCGCACGGCGGGGGGGGGGGGACGCTGTGGCCCCCACCCCGCCCGTCGACGGTCATGCATCTGGATGATCCGGCCTCGGCCGGGTCAGCCGGGCTCCTCAGGAGCCCATGGGGTCACTCGACGACGGGCAGTCCGGCATCCTCGAGAGACGTCACGGCAGCGGTCTGACCGGCGTCGAACAGCTCCTCCATCGAGGTGCCTCCCTGGGAGACCGTCGCACCGGTCTCGTTCAGGACCGCACCGACCGACGGCCAGGTGGGGCCGAAGGCGAAGTCGGGGTTCATGCGGTCGTTCGCCTCGGCGAGGACACTGTAGACGTCCTGACCGTTCCAGAGCTTCTTGATGTCCTCCGGGGTCTGCGGCTCCTCGGTGGTGGCGGCGACGACGAGGCCCTGGGAGACCAGGTCCGGGACCTGGGTGTTGTACCAGTCCGCGACCAGCATCGCCTCTTCGGGGTTCTCGCAGCCCTTGACCACAGCGACTCCGGAGCCGCCGTCGGGCCCGGTGGAGGGGTTGGACGGATCGAAGGCGGGCAGGTGCGCGACCTCCCAGGAGGTCTCCTCCTGCTCGAGATCGCCGAGGAAGAACGCGGGCTCCCAGCCCGCGCCGACGGTGCCGATGATCTCGCCGCCGACCAGCGCATCGGTGAAGGAGGTGTCCCAACGGCCGACGACCTTGATCAGGTCCTCGTCGATGAGCTTCTGGTAGACCTCGGCGACCTGGCCGGTGGCCTCGTCGTCCAGGCTCACCTCCCAGCCGTCCTCGGTGCCCTCGAACCACGTGGATCCGGCTGCGGCGGCCTGGCCGGACATGAGCGCCTTGACCTCGTCGGTCTGGAAGGTGCCGATGTACTTGCCGTCCTCGCGGGCGACCTTGGCCGCTTCGTAGAACTCGTCCCAGTTGGTGGGGACTTCGATGCCGAGATCGTCGAACGCGGCAGTGTCGTACATGTAGATCAGCGGGCCGGTGTCCTGCGGGAGGCCCACGACGGCGCCGCCCACGGTCATCTGGGTCATCGGCCCCTCGGCGTAGTTGCCGGTGTACTCGTCGGCGTACTCGGAGACATCCATCAGGTCGCCGGCGATGAACGAGGAACCGATCGCGTCGTACCCGACCTGTGCCAGGCACAGCCCGTCCCCGGCGACCACGCTCTGGTGGATCTTCGAGTAGGACTCATCGGGCTGGCCGTCGAACTTGGTGGGCTCGACCTGGATGCCGGGGTGCTCGTCGTTGAAGCGGTCGATGGAGTCCTGGACCAGGGTCATGCCCTCGCCGTCGGGGAGGCGGTGGAGGTACTGGATGACGACCGGGTCCTCGGCGGTGCCGCCGGTGGTGCCCTCCTCCGCCGTCTCGGCCGTGCCGCCACATCCGCTGATCATCAGAACGGAGGCGAAGAAGGCGCCGACGAGCGCCTTGTTACCCTTCTTGACACTGTGAGTCATTTCTCTCCCTTGAGATTCCTGCCGCTCCTGCGGCACCGAGTGCTGATCGGCCATTCGCGCGTGCCAGCACCGATGGGGTATCGGCGATGGCTGCGGTGAGCCTGAGGACGAGTCGCGGGACAACCCCTCCGAACCGTAACGAACCTTAACACTATGACGAGTGTCGTTTGCAGGGGCCCGTTCCGCCCGGTCTCAACTCGCACCGGGAGCTCGGCGACGACGACGACGAGCTTCTCGGCGCCCGCAGCCGTGCTGACGGCCCGTCCGTCCGGAGCGTTGGCCACGACCCTGTGCACAGCCGCCGACATGGCCCCATCGGTCCCGCACCCCATGCAGGTGCCGCGCTTATGCTGGGGAGCGTGTCCAAGAGTGTCTATATCGCCAGCCCGGAGGGGATGACCGGCAAGTCGATGGTGGCTTTCGGTCTCCTCGAAGCTCTCGCCTCGCGGTCCGACCGCGTCGGGGTGTTCCGCCCCGTCGTCCAGTCGGGCCGATCGCGCGACTACGCCGTCGACCTCCTCACCAGCCATCCAGCGGTGGATCAGACGTATGAGGACGCGATCGGGGTGGAGCACCAGCTGGTGCTCTCCGACCCCGATACCGCGCATGAGCGGATCCTCGCCCGCCACCGCGAGCTCGCCGAGCGCTACGCGGTGCTGGTGATCCTCGGTTCGGACTACAACGATCTGGCCAACCCCACCGAGCTGGCGTTCAACGCCGAGGTGGCCGCGAACATGGGCGCGCCCGTGGTGATCGTCCTGTCCGGGCTGGACCGCAGCCCCGACCAGATCGCCGCTCTTGCGACGGTGTCCGTCAGCGAGTTCGGCGGGCACCACGCCCTGCCGATCGCCATCGTGGTCAACCGGGCCGACCCCGACTCGCTGGACACGATCCGCGAGGCGGTCTCCGCGAGGGTGCCCGGGGCGCTGGTCGCCGCGATCCCCGAGAACCCGGTGA
>JAKDNE010000240.1 GCA_030451965.1 Brachybacterium sp.
CCGCCGGGGGGGGGCGCCCCCGCGGGGGGGGGGCCCCCCGGCGGCGTTCTGCGTTCAGGAGCGTCCATAGTGACGCTCATCCGCCCGCGGGGCGGAGGGTCCCGGCTGTGGGCCAGGTCGCGCTCGGAGCCTCTGAGAGGGCGCTCGGGGTGACCTGGCAGACGCCGAAGTTCACGAGACGGTAAAGCCCTCGTGGGCCCTTGCTCAAGGTCTCGCCGTGCCCCTTACGAAACCGCCCGAATCGGGAAACCATGGCATCTGGCAGTTCCCACGCAAGCTTTCCTGCTGCGCCCCTGACAGGGGGCGCGCGCGTGCCGGAGCTGCAGGTCCCGCTCTGCGGGGCCCGAAGCTCAGGGAACGACACGATGACGCCGCGCGTTCGCGGCAGGAAACAGGTGCACCAGTGAAGAAGACCCCGTGGATCCTCGGTGCGGCGACCGTCTGTGTCGTCGCCATCGGCGGTGGAGGCACCGCCTTCGCGATGTCGAACGAGGCGCAGATCAACGTGTACGGCGAGCAGTCCTCGGTGCGCACCTTCGCCCAGCCCACCGTGGCGAACCTGCTGGCGGATCAGGGCATCGAGGTCAAGGACACCGACCTGGTGCTGCCGGGCCTCGAGACCGTGGTCAGCGACGGCATGGATATCCAGGTCATCCAGCGCACGCCGATCACGGTGACCGTGGACGGCGTCGAGCAGGAGCTGCTCACCACCGGTGACACCGTCGCCGACGTCCTCGAGGACGCCGAGTACAAGGCCGAGGGTGCGGCGATCAGCCCCGCCCCCGAGACCAGCCTCGGCGAGACCGAGGACGAGGTCGAGATCGTCACTCGCAAGACCGTCACCTTCGTGGGCCAGAACGGCCAGGACACCTTCGAGGTCACCGCGCTGACCGTCGGCGACGCGATGGAGAAGGTCCTCGGCGACATCGAGGACACCGACGAGGCCGACGTCCCCCGGGACACCGTGCTCGAGGATGGCGGCACCTATACGGTCCAGCGCATCCGTGAGTCCGAGCGCACCGAGACCGAGGACATCCCGTTCGAGACGAAGACCGTCAAGGACGACTCCGCGTACGAGGGCACCACCAAGACCACGACCAAGGGCAAGGCCGGCTCGGTCGAGAAGGTCTACGCAGAGTCCACCGTCGACGGTGAGGTCACCGAGTCCGAGCTGGTCTCGGAGGACGTCATCACCGAGCCCGTCACCGAGGTCGTCGCCAAGGGCACCAAGGTGAAGCCCGAGCCCAAGCCTGAACCCAAGCCCGAGCCCGAGTCGCGCTCCACCTCCAGCAAGTCCTCGCGCAGTTCTGACCGCGACTCCTCCAGCTCAGGTTCCAGCAGCAGCTCCAGCAACAGCTCCAACTCCAGCAACAGCTCCAACTCCAGCAACAGCTCCAACTCCAGCAACAGCTCCGGCTCGAGCTCCAGCGCACCGGCCGCACCGTCCGCGGCGTCCGGCTCCGTGTGGGACCGCATCGCGAAGTGCGAATCCGGCGGCAACTGGTCGATCAACACCGGTAACGGCTACTACGGCGGCCTGCAGTTCTCCGCGGGCACCTGGAGCGCCTTCGGCGGCGGCAAGTACGCCTCCACCGCGAACCAGGCCACCCGCGCCCAGCAGATCGACATCGCCAAGAAGGTCCAGGCCGCCCAGGGCTGGGGCGCCTGGCCGTCCTGCACCTCGCAGCTCGGCATCCGCTGATCCACGTTCTGTGAGGAACGAACGGTAGGAGAGCAGCGCAGAGTTCGCGCTGACCAGGGGTCTCCTGCCCCGACGATCACCCCATCGCGCTCGAGCGCGTCGCGCACTGCGCGGCGCGCTCCTGGCGTCCGTACCTGGTCCACGGCTGGTGAAGCAACTCGGCGGCCATACGTCGTCATGTGATCTGCGTCTGAACCGCCGAGAAGCTTTGACCGCGTCGTGCGCACCTCAGTAGACTCCAGGTACGTCCGGAGTGCCCTCTGGTCGTGACCCGGGACTGACCCGCGGACCCTTCGGGGCTGCGGGGGGTGTCCCCCGCGAGGAGCGGATCCTCGCGGCGTGCCCGAATACGAGTCGGAGGCCATGCCCGGCCTCCCGCCCGCGGGCACCGATCACGGTCCTCCAGGACGTCCGTCAGGTGCCATCACCTGACGGGCGGGTCGATCCGCACAAGTTCCCGGGCTCTTGGGAGCTGCGCGTCGGGTCGCCGGCCGTGAGAACGGTCGAAGTTGTCGATCTGCCGGTGCGAACAGCACCGGTGGCCGAACAGGAAGAGAAGCTGTGCCCACTATTCAGCAGTTGGTGCGCAAGGGGAGGGACGCCCGGTCGTCCTCCTCGAAGACGCCCGCGCTCCAGGGTTCGCCCCAGCGCCGCGGTGTCTGCACGCGCGTCTACACCCAGACCCCCAAGAAGCCGAACTCCGCGCTGCGCAAGATCGCGCGCGTGAAGCTGTCGACCGGCGTCGAGGTCACCGCCTACATCCCCGGAGAGGGCCACAACCTCCAGGAGCACTCGATCGTGCTCGTCCGTGGTGGTCGTGTGAAGGACCTGCCCGGCGTGCGCTACAAGATCGTGCGCGGCGCTCTGGACACCCAGTCCGTCAAGGGCCGCCAGCAGGCGCGCTCCCTCTACGGCGCGAAGAAGGAGAAGAAGTAATGCCTCGTAAGGGCCCCGCTCCCAAGCGCCACCTCGTCGTCGATCCGGTCTTCGGATCGCCGATCGTCACGCAGCTCATCAACAAGATCCTCCTGGACGGCAAGAAGACCGTCGCCGAGGGCATCGTCTACGGCGCGCTCGAGGGTGCCCGTGAGAAGAACGGTCAGGATCCGGTCGTCACCCTGAAGAAGGCGCTGGACAACATCCGGCCGTCCCTCGAGGTCCGCTCCCGCCGCGTCGGCGGTGCGACCTACCAGGTCCCGATCGAGGTCAAGCCCGGCCGCTCCACCACTCTGGCGCTGCGCTGGCTGGTCAGCTACTCCCGCGCCCGTCGCGAGAACACCATGACCGAGCGTCTGATGAACGAGATCCTGGACGCCTCCAACGGCCTCGGCGCCGCTGTCAAGCGCCGCGAGGACACCCACAAGATGGCCGAGTCCAACCGGGCCTTCGCTCACTACCGCTGGTGAGTCCATGGTGGGGTCCGCTTTTCCGGGCGGACCCCACCGACTGTCCTTCGGCAGCTCCACCAGCATCCGTTCTCCAGAAAGGCACAAGCCCGTGGCACTCGAAGTGCTCAGCGACCTGAACAAGGTCCGCAATATCGGCATCATGGCTCACATCGATGCCGGCAAAACCACCACGACCGAGCGCATCCTCTTCTACACCGGCGTGAACTACAAGATGGGCGAGACCCACGACGGCGCCGGCACGATGGACTGGATGGAGCAGGAGAAGGAGCGCGGCATCACGATCACGTCGGCCGCGACGACCTGCTACTGGCACGACAACCAGATCAACATCATCGACACCCCCGGCCACGTCGACTTCACCGTCGAGGTGGAGCGTTCGCTGCGCGTGCTCGACGGAGCCGTCGCAGTGTTCGACGGCAAGGAGGGCGTGGAGCCCCAGTCCGAGACCGTGTGGCGTCAGGCGGACAAGTACGAGGTCCCGCGCATCTGCTTCGTCAACAAGATGGACAAGCTCGGCGCCGACTTCTTCTTCACCGTCGACACGATCAAGGACCGCCTCGGCGCCAAGCCGCTGGTCATGCAGGTCCCGATCGGTGCGGAGAATGAGTTCCGCGGCGTCATCGACCTCGTCGAGCTGAAGGCCTACGAGTGGCCGGACACGCTCGAGGAGGACATGCCCGCGATCAACTCCAAGAAGGGTGATCCGGCACGAGGCCAGTGGCAGCGGGAGATCCCGATCCCCGAGGATCTGCAGGACACCGTCGACGAGTTCCGCGCCAAGCTGGTCGAGGACGTCGCCGAGAGCTCCGAGGAGCTCATGGACAAGTACCTCGAAGAGGGCGAACTCGCCACCGATGAGCTCAAGGCCGGCATCCGCGCCATGACCATCAACTCCGAGGCCTACCCGGTCTTCTGCGGCACCGCCTTCAAGAACAAGGGCGTCCAGCCCGTCCTGAACGGTGTCATCGACTACCTGCCCTCGCCGCTCGACGTCCCGCCGATGATCGGCCACGACGTCAAGGACGAGTCGAAGGAGCTCACCCGCGAGCCCGACTGGGACGTTCCGTTCTCGGCACTCGCCTTCAAGGTCGCCGCGCATGCGTTCTTCGGGTCGCTGACCTACGTGCGCGTGTACTCCGGCCAGGTGCAGCAGGGCATGCAGATCCTGAACGCGACCACCGGCAAGAAGGAGCGCGTGGGCAAGCTGTTCCAGATGCACTCCAACAAGGAGAACCCGGTGGAGGAGGCCTTCGCAGGCCACATCTACGCGTTCATCGGTCTGAAGGACACCACCACCGGTGACACCCTGTGTGATCCGGCGAACCCGATCCAGCTCGAGTCCATGAGCTTCCCGGAGCCGGTCATCTCGGTGGCCATCGAGCCCAAGACCAAGAGCGACCAGGAGAAGCTGGGCGTCGCCATCCAGAAGCTGGCCAAGGAGGACCCGACCTTCCAGGTGCAGCTCGACGAGGAGACCGGCCAGACCGTGATCCGCGGGATGGGCGAGCTCCACCTCGACATCCTGGTGGATCGCATGCGTCGCGAGTTCAACGTCGAGGCCAACATCGGCAAGCCGCAGGTGGCCTACCGCGAGACGATCAAGCGGACGGTGGAGAAGTTCGACTTCACCCACAAGAAGCAGACCGGTGGCTCCGGCCAGTTCGCGAAGGTCCAGATCACCTTCGGCCCGCTGACCGATGCCGAAGAGGGCGTGTTCTACGAGTTCGAGAACAAGGTCACCGGCGGTCGTATCCCGCGCGAGTACATCCCGAGCGTGGATGCGGGCATCCAGGACGCCCTGCAGGGCGGCATCACGGCCGGCTACCCGGTCGTGAACGTCAAGGCCTCTCTCCTGGACGGCGCGTTCCACGACGTCGACTCCTCGGAGATGGCCTTCAAGATCGCCGGCTCCATGGCGGCCAAGGAGGCCCTGCGCAAGGCGCAGCCGATCCTCCTCGAGCCCCTCATGGACGTCGAGGTCCGTACTCCGGAGGAGTACATGGGAGATGTCATCGGCGACCTGAACTCCAGGCGAGGTCAGGTCCAGTCGATGGAGGACGCGAGCGGGGTCAAGATCGTCCGTGCTCTCGTCCCGCTGTCCGAGATGTTCGGGTACGTCGGCGACCTGCGGTCCAAGACCCAGG
>JAKDNE010000241.1 GCA_030451965.1 Brachybacterium sp.
ACGATCTCGCGGGACGAGAACCTCACACAGACATTCCACCGGCCGCCCCGCCCGATCGAAGAAGCTCCTCTCGGGCGGGACGGTACTCACGCTGCGACGGGCAGGTCCTCGTCATGCCCGCCGACCCGGTAGGAGACCATCGGGTCGTACGGGTCGATCCGCAGCATCATCCCGGCTTCCTCCGGGGTGCGGTCGGCCTTGCGGCCATTGCACTCCTTGCAGGCGGAGACGAGGTTCAGCCAGGACGAGGCGGCCCCGCGCGAGGACAGGACGTGTTCACAGTCGGCCGGGCCTTCATGGCTGATACTTCTGCGCATCGAGGTCACCGAGATGGGGGAGGTTGCTGGCATCGATGTCGCCGGACAGGCGTGCCGCGTCGATAGCCAGGGCCGCGACAGTGTCGGGGAACCGGCCGACGGGTCCATCCCACTGGGAGGCGTGCTGCGAGTTGGCGATCAGGCAGCCGGTGCGGACGTGGGAGCGGATCAGGAACTCCTCGACCTCGTACAACGTGGGCGGGTTCCTGGAGTCGACCCGCCGCTGCACGGTATCGACTGCTTCTCCCTCCCAGTGCTGCCCGGAGATAACCTCGTCCAGCCTCGAGCCGTCGAACGAGTCGCTGTCGTACCGCCAGGCGTAGTGCACTCCGTCGTTCTCGACCATCAGGGCGACGATGCCGCTGTGGATAGCGGTCGTGGGGTCCTTGTGACGAAGCGAGATCTCGTACAGGACACGCCCGCCTTCCTGTGATGCGGATTGCCCGACGTAGAGGCAGTTTCCTTCGCGATCTGCGATCACGTAGAGGTCGCATTCGATCGGTGAGGAGGGGACGAGCGGGATCCCCGCGGAGTCCGCGATCTTGGTGAGGTCGTCGACGGTCATGAGCTTGGCCATGGTTGCCCTCCTGGGCATCTTCGAGACGGCCGTGTTGGGGCCTCGCATATGAATGTAGAACGAAGGCTCAGCGTTCCTGGCCCCACTCCTCGGCCAGCTCCTCATTGCTGGCCTCGATCCACCGGTACAGCTGGTAGGCCTCGAACCGCTCGACGGGCGAGCCGTGGTGGGGCGAGATCGGGGTGACCTGGTCGAGTTCCTTGATCGCCCTGCTGGTCGAGCAGTGGCCCTTCTCGGTCAGCGACCGCATCTGGTGGCTGCGCTCGGCCCAGCGCGCCGCGTACGCACGGAGGTTACGGTCCGAGGGCATCTGGACCTCTACCCCGTCGGCGAACTCCTGGTAGGCAGCCGCGTCGTTGACGTCATCGGACGGGGTCCGGGAGCTCTCCGGATTCCTGTCGGCGTACAGGGTCGGCTGGCTGATCATCGAGGTGTCGGCCATCCGCTCCCGGAACAGGCGGCCCAGGCTCTCGTGGCCAAACGTGCCCGGGTCGGCCTCGTTGGCGAACGTGACCGGGCCTCGCGGATCGGTCCAGGCGCGCTCGTGCATCGCCTGATGGGTACTCAGACCGTCCTCGCTGAACTGCCAGGACAGGCGCGGCTCCTCGGTGTCGTAGCTGATGTCCGCGTCCGGGTAGCGCTCCCGCAGCACCTGATCGAGGACGACGCTGGCGCGCTGGACCTTGGCCTCGTCCTCATCGGAGGTCGCCGCGGAGAACGGGTCGATGTCCTCGGTGCCGGTGATCGCCGCATCCGGGACGTAAACGCCGACCTCGGCGACCGTCTCGCCCGCGTCCTTGTTATGCCAGGTGGTGAAGTCGGCAGCGAACCCCTCCAGCCCGAAGTCCTGCGTCTCGGCCGCCTCCCGCTCATCCAGCACCGGCGTACCGAAGCCGGGGGAGCGGGGGAGGGCGTCGATGACCTGCTGGTCCGTGGCGATCTGCACTTCCGCCTCGCTGCGCTGGACGGTGCCGAACTCGCCGCCGTTGCCCTTCTCGCCGGTGTCGCGCTTGCGGATCTTCGTTGCCGTGTTGTCGGTCGCCATGCCACGCTCCTGTCCTCGCCGGCGCCTGTCACACCTTGGAAGTGGGCGGGGCGACCGCGCGACGGGACGGACCAGTATCAGCACTGGCCGGGGCTGGCTACTCGGCGCCGTCGAGGCGGACGCCGCCGGCCCAGCGGACGTGCTCGTAGAAGCGGCGATTGAAGTAGTCGACCTGCGAGTTCGAGGTGTCGCGGTTGTAGGAGCCCACGATCTGCTCGATACGGGCACGGACGATCGAATCGGCCGGCTTCTCCACCGGAGCTTCCTCGAGATCGCCGAACACCATCTGCTGGCCGCGGAAATGCGGCTTGTGGCCCTCGGGCGGCGCGATGAGCACGTTCAGCGACTGGTGCGATCCGCTGCTGCCCGCCTGGTTGACCCGCAGCCCGTACCCGGCGGGCACATAGCCCTCCGTACGGGCACGCTGCAGATCGGCGCGGATCTCCTTCGTCAGCTCACGGCGAGACAGCGTCTCGGTGCGCTCGTAGTTGGAGCCGTAATGCCCGGCGTAGAGTCCTGCGCCGCCGTCATCGGTGGCACCGCCCCCGGTGAAGTCCCGAGCGGCCTCGGTCTCGCGCAGGGTCTCGGCCATGGCCGCCTCGCGGAGAATCGCCTCGCCCAGCTGTGCGCGCCGCGAGGTGTCGGTCTCGCGCATGAACTCATTGACCAGTGTCTGGGAACCTTCCGGTCCGTCGGCGTGCTGGATCCCGACCATGACCTGCATCAGTCGCAGGTGCGCCATCTTCCCCGGATGGGTGGTGCCCGGTTCCCACGCGACTCGGCGCCGCTGGATGAGGTCGTTGTCCTCGGCCAGTCCGGTCGCCTCATCCACGAGCTCGCTCCGCTGGCCCGGCGAGAGGCTGCAGCGCCCGCGGGCCATGTCGGCGAACAGCTCGGAGGTAGCCACCCGCTGTGGGGATCCAGGGCCACCGGCGGGATCACGTGGGCCGACGTCATCGAGCGATTCGATGTAGGTGCGCGCCGGGCTGAGCCCCTCGTCCTCGCTGATCCGCAGTGCGGTGGTCGCCTGCTCGACGCTCATGATCATGGTGGGGTCGATCCCGCTGCTCTGCTGGACCTCGGACAGCAGTCGCGCCTGGCGCTCCATGCCCGTCTCCCCACCGCCGAGATCGGGCCGGGGTAGAACGGCGACGTCGGCTTCCGCCCGGGTGACGGTGCCGAACTCGCCGCGGTTGCCCTTCTCGCCGGTGTCACGTTTGCGCACCCGAGCCGCGCTGCGGTGCATCGGGATGACCTTGCCCATGGGTCCTCCTTGGTCGACGGGCGCTTCACCGCGGGAAAGTGGGCGGGGGCCGTTACGTCGGCAGTCGCAGTGCGGCGTCGGAGAGGTCCGTGCTGCCGTCGGCGTAGACCACCCGCAGCCGCACCGACGGCAGCAGGCGGGGCGAGGACACCCACAGCGCATCCGGTGCCACCGGAGCACACCGCAGCCGGGACCCGCGCCGCGCCGTCTCGACACGCGCCCCAACCGGCAGTCGCTTCCCGCCGTCGACGGTGATGACCGCGACCCCACCCGGGGAGCCCGGTTCCAGGTCCACTTCGCACCAGGGGTCGATCTCGTGCCGCTGGGCCTCCGGAGCGGCGGCAGCCTGAACGTTGATCTCGGCGACCACGTACCGGCGTCTGCCGCCCGGGGTGCGGGTCTCGACCGTGACCGGCCAGATGCCCTCGCGCGTCTTCGCCGGCGGCGTCAGCGTTAGGCTGCCATCGGGGCTGAGACTGGCCCATCCGGGGCTTCCGGGTACGAGTGTCGGGTTCTCGCCCACTGAGATCGCGGGAGCCACGACGGAGGCACCTCCGGCCCGCACGACGGTCCGCGGGTAGGCCACCGGCTGCTCGGTCGTCGAGCCGCTCACGCAGCAGGAGCGGGCGCGACGATGTCCAGCGGCAGCGCGACTTGGGAGACAGGCACACGCCCGGCTTCCAAGTCATCCAGCAGGTCGCGGCACCAGCCCGTCGAATCCTGGCCTCCCACGCGGTCTGCCGGCACGGGCCGGCGGGTGCGGGCCTCGAGGTCGACGATCAGATGGCGGTCGACGCCGCCGACGCGGTAGTCGCAGATGACGAACCGGACGCTGCGGCACCGCACGTGGGTGCGGATCGGGCCCCGGCCCAGGCGCAGACCATGGAAGCGCAGCTCATCCCCGGGATTCGGGCTGACGGGTGTCGTGTTCTCGTTCATGCCCCGGGAAGTGGGCGGCGCCGACACGACCCCGCGCTCGGGGCCGGCACCCCGTCACAGTGCGCAGCTGACGCAGCCGGCGACCTCGGTGCCCTCGATGGCCATCTGCCGCAGGCGGATGTAGTAGAGGGTCTTGATGCCCTTGCGCCAGGCGTAGATCTGCGCCCGGTTGATGTCGCGCGTGGTGGCGCTGTCCTTGAAGAACAGCGTCAGCGACAGGCCCTGGTCCACGTGCTGGGTGGCCTCGGCGTAGGTGTCGACGATCTTCTCGTAGCCGATCTCGTACGCATCCTGGTAGTACTCGAGGTTGTCGTTGGTGAGGTAGGGGGCCGGGTAGTACACCCGACCGATCTTCCCCTCCTTGCGGATCTCGATCTTCGAGGCGATCGGGTGGATCGAGCTCGTGGAGTTGTTGATGTACGAGATCGAGCCGGTCGGCGGCACCGCCTGCAGGTAGGCGTTGTACATGCCGTGCTGGGCGACGTCCTCGCGCAGCTGCTTCCAGTCGTCCTGGGTGGGCAGGTGAGCCGAGGAGTCCTCGAAGAGTCCGCGGACCTTGTCGGTCTTCGGCTCCCACACCTGGTCGGTGTACTTGTCGAAGTACTCGCCGGTGCCGTAGGTCGAGTTCTCGAAGTCGAAGAACCGCTCGCCGCGCTCCTTCGCGATCTCCATCGACGCCTTGATGGCGTGATAGGTGACCGAGTAGAAGTACATGTTGGTGAAGTCCAGGCCCTCATCGGAGCCGTAGAAGATCCGCTCGCGCGCCAGGTAGCCGTGCAGGTTCATCTGGCCCAGGCCGATCGCGTGGGACTTCCGGTTGCCCTCGGCGATCGTCGGCACGGACTCGATGTCCGAGGTGTCCGAGACTGCGGTCAGGCCACGGATCGCGGTGGAGATGGTCTGCGCGAAGTCCGGGGAGTCCATCGCCTTGGCGATGTTCATCGATCCCAGGTTGCAGGAGATGTCCCGGCCCAGCTCCTCGTAGGTGAGGTCGACGTTCATGCTCGAGGGGGTCGAGACCTGCAGGATCTCCGAGCACAGGTTCGAGTGCGTGACCTTGCCGGCGATCGGGTTCGCCCGGTTCACGGTGTCCTCGAACATGATGTACGGGTA
>JAKDNE010000242.1 GCA_030451965.1 Brachybacterium sp.
GCGCTTCGCACTCGTGCGAAGCGGCTCGGGCTGGCTCCGAGCACGTGGGTGCGGACCGTCGTGCGCGATGCGCTGCACGCCTCTCGGAACGAGGAGCTGGACGCCGCTGTAGCCGCGCGCCTGCTCGGGGTCGAGTCGCGCGTGCAGGCCTCGGCCGACGCCCGCGAGCTGGCCGCGCAGGTGCGCCCGCTGGCGATCAACGTCAACGACCTGGACCGCCGCGCGCGTGCCGGTGAGGCGGTGGCGCTGTCGGCGGAGGTGCCCGAGCTGATCGAGCTGCTGCGCGATGTCCGGGCGCTGCTCGGCGATCGGACGGCGTCATGAGCACCACCCACTACAGCCCGAGCACGAGCGCCGCCGACACCGAGCGCTACATCCGGGGCAGGGAGGACGAGCGCGGCGTCGCGATCACGTGCGACGTGCCGGGTGGCCCCGGTGCGTTCTCGGCGCGCGCCCGGGCGCTGACGCAGAACACCACACGCGAGGTCGAGGCGCTGCACTATCGCCAGAGCTTCAGCGACGAGGAGTTCGACCCGAAGAGCCCGGAGGACGTGCAGCGGGTGAACGATCTGGGCTACCTGCTGGCGAAGAGGATGCACCCGGACTCGGACTGCCTCGTGGTCAGCCATGTGGATGGACGCGGCCGGAAGCCGCACAACCACATCTTGGTCATCAACCACAACAACCGCACAGGGAAGGCACTCAGCGACTACCGCTCGTTCCACGACCGCAAGGCCGGGAACCAGCGTGGCGTGCAGTCGGCGAACGACGAACTGATGCGCGAGCACGGGCTCTCGGTCGTGAAGCGCTTGGAGCGCGCACCGAAGGACTGGGAGCTGCGTCGCGAGGACTTCGCCGAGGGCGGGCTCGACCGCGAGATGGGCGACCGGATGAGCGCCGCACTGGCCGACCCCCGAGCGGTGGACAAGGCCGGTCTCGAAGCGGTGATCGCGGAGCAGAACCAGCACCTTGGCGACGACGGGGAGCGAGCGCCGCGAATGCGCCTGCACTCCACCGTCAGCAAGCGAGGGAAGAACGTTGGCAAGGAGAGCTGGACGCTCTACATCGAGGACCGCCGCGGCGAGTCCGGGCGCGCCGAGCGCCGTAAGCGCACGAGTGCCCTGTCGGCAGATTTCACCCCAGAGGGCGCACAGGCGTTCTTCGACTACCACCAGCAGCAGAAGGAGCAGGAACATGAGCGCAGCGCTCGACAGGCTGAAGCAGCAGAACGCGCAGGGCGAGCAGCGGCAGCAGCTCGGCAGTCCGGGGACGATGGAGGCGTTGACCTCGATCCTCGCCGCCGTCGAGGCGCAGAACGCGAGGATCGACCGGCTGACCGAACAGCAGAAGAAGCTCGCGGGCTTCGTCAAGGTCATGGACGAGGAGATGAGCAAGCGCATCGACCGGGCGTCGACCTCGCAGCCGTCCGCCAGCACGTCACCGCAGATCGAGAGCGTCGAGAGCAGGCTGACCGAGATCGAGCAGACGCTCAGCGAGTTCGTGCAGAGTCTCGACGGGAAGCGGCTGCAGAGCGCCTCGCAGAGTTTGATCGCCGAAGCGCAGAAGAATCACGCGGCTACGGCCTCGGCGATTGACGGGCTCAAGGCGCAGGCCGCGGCGAACCAGAAGCTCGTGAGCCAGGTCGGCGGCGCGGTGCAGCGGATCGAGAAGCGCACCGAGGAGCGGGTCGAGAAGGCCGTCGAGCAGGTCGCCGGGGAGGCCGGGCAGGTCGTCACGGCGAACCTCGACGCCTCGAATGAGAAGGCCGAGAGGATCATGCAGGCGACGGCGAAGCTGGAGGCGCGCTAGCTCTGGTCGGCCGCCGCCGCGATGTGCCTCGTGCTCCTGCCGGTGGTCGTGGTCGTCGCCGGGGTCTGGATGGGTATCGCCGGTCTCATCACGGGCGCTCAGTGGGCGCTCGATGTTGACGGGAGCATGTGGCTGGGGATTGGCCGCTGGCTCATGGTCGCCGTGGGCCTGGCCGGGGCCGGATACGGCCTCTTCGCGTCTGTCCGCTGGGTCGCTGGCTTGGTGGAGACGTGGAGGGGCCGCGGGATCCCGGAATGGCCTCGCTGGAAGTCGTGACTGCGCGCGTGGACATGCGTTGCTCAGACTGCGGACGGTAGCTTCTCGACGAGTGATGCAGTCCAGTGAGATGCGAGTCAGTCGCTGCTCTGACTTCCGATGAGAGCGAGAAGACCGGGGAAGCGACGGTCAAGATCACCTCTGCGCAGCGTCACTCCACTGCGGTTTCCCCGATCGACCTGGTGGACCAGCCCCGCTTCCCGGAGCACCTTGAAGTGATGGCTACGGGTGGACTTCGACAAGTCCAGTCCGAAACTCGTGCAGGACCGCTCGCTACCGTCCGCATCGTTGACCAGATCTCGAATGACTCGGCGGCGATGCGGATCTGCCAGCGCTGATAACACCGCACCTAGCTCGATCTCGCCCGGCTCCACGCCGCTTGCTGTGCTAGTCATCGCGACCTCCTACTCAGCACGACACCAAGGTTCTACTTGCATCGTACCTCAACGGCATGACAGTCTAGGTTCGTTCTGAATAGAACCTAAGAGACCCGTCGAACCTAAGGAGTGTTCGTGCCCCGCCCCAGATTGCTGCTTGCCGTGATCCTGCTAGCCCAGTTCGTTATCCCGTTGTCTATCTCCGGTACCGCCGTCGCACTCCCCACGATTGCGGGCGAACTGGGGTCCGATCCGGCTCCCTTGCAGTGGGTGGTCAATGGCTTCAACGTCGCCTTCGCCATCTGCACGATCGCCTGGGGTGTCTGGTCCGACAGGATTGGCTACACCCGTTCATTCCAGATCGGTATCATCATCGCCGCGGCCGGGGGCGCGATCAGCGCCTTCGCCCCCACGATCGGGCTGCTGGACTCAGGCCGGGTCATCGCCGGCATCGGCTCGGCGGCGGTGCTGACCGGTGCGGCCCCGATCCTCAGCCACCTGTTCCACGGCAAGGCCAAGGCGAAGGCGTTCGCCCTGTTCGGCACGATCAACGGGCTCGGCCTCGCCGCTGGGCCGGCCGTGTCCGGACTGCTGCTCTCGGCGTGGGGGTGGCGAGGGATCTTCGCCGCGCACACGATCGTGTTATTGATCGCCCTTATCGGGACAGTGAGGCTGCCACTGCTCGGCCGCGGCGGCACCTCGTTGCAAGAAATCCTGGACTTCTCCGCACTCAGGGCACCGGGATTCCTTGCTATGTCGCTCGTTCCGGTGGCGGGAGCCATCGGATTCGTCACCTTCCTGACCTACCTACCCAGCGCACTCGGTGCCATTCACGGCCTCGCAGCTGGCGCGACCGGCGCACTCATGCTGGTCATGACCATCCCTGTGCTCATCGCTCCGACCATCGTCCACCGGATCCTAGAGCGAACACGGATCACCCCGACTGCCATGGTCGTCATCTCGTTTGCCTGCCTGGTCCTCGGCGGCACTGGAGTGCTCCTCCTGCTCCGGCCCGATCTGCCGGTCATGGCTGGGGTGGCACCGATGATCCTGCTCGGACTGGGATTCGGTCTACCGCTTGGCTTCGTTGACGCCGAAGCACTCGCCGCCGTACCCGCCGAGCGGGCTGGAGCCGCATCCGGGGTCTTCAACCTCCTCCGCATCGGTTCCGAAGCGGTGTTCGTCGCGGTTTACGCAGCGATCCTGACAACCGTCATCACCGCCGCCCTACCCGGCAAAGTCGGCGAACTGATCGCCACAGGGGGCGCAGGTGAGCCATCGATCTACCGTGACGGACTCGTCGTAGCAGCTGGGGCGATGATCGCACTCGTTGTGGCAGCGGGGGTCGCGTTCCTCGTTTTCAGCCGGTCTGCCAGCAAACGCGCTGCTGCCACTCAGGACCAGGCCGCTATGAAAACTTGAGGTTAGGGCAAACACTCTGTCGGCTGTGAAATGATGCTGGTGGGCGTGTGCGTCTGCCCATAGATTCATCGGCGTTGGATGCGTGAGGGGAAGGCTGAACTGTGAGTTGGAAGGGGCCGACGGCACTTTTTGCGGCGTGGGTAATCCACGACATCGAGGAGGCGTTCGCGTTTCCTGCATCCTGCGATCGTCTCGTGGATCGCACTGGTGTAGAACAACTCAGGATCACGCCGCAGCAATCGTGGATCGCCGTGGGTCTGATGGGAATTCTGGTGGCGGTGGCGTGTGGCCGCGGCGTGCGCTCTGCCGGTAAATCGGCGATCTATCGGGCAGTCGTTGCTGGGTTGGAAGCCCACGTCGTGACTCACCTCGGCGCTTCAGGCGCGCAGCGTGGTTACACGGCCGGTGTTGCGACGGCTTTGCCGGTCATGCTTCCCGGGGCGCTCATGGCGCGTCGTGAACTCCAGCGGGACGGCTGCGAGCTGCGGTTCCGTGACACGGTCAACGGCGTCGCATTGCTCCTGCCCGCAGCCTTGGTATGCCAGGGGGTTGCGCGACTGATCCGTCGTGTGTCCGCGGCCCAGAGCTGACCGGAAAAGCAAAAACGGCATGTCGCGTGAGGTTGCTACGTACCGAAACTCGGTGAAGTTCCGCTTTGACGTCTGGCCGTGTTCCGGCTCGACCACTGGTCGGTTGAGGGTCTGGACGACCTGCACCAGGTGTCCGTCGGGGTCCTCGACCCACGCGATCAGCAGGTGGTCGAGCCACGGCTCGGGAGTCTTGACGGGCTTCGCGCCGAGGGCGACGAGGCGTGCGTAGCCTACGGGAGCATCGTCGGTCCAGAGGATCACCGCCGCGGACGTCCCGCCGGTCGTGGTCCCAGCGCCTGCCGCAGCGCCTTACGGGCATGGTCTCGGTGTCAGCCCGTCGTCGCGCACAACTCATCCAGGATCACCGCCTTCGCGCCCTTGGACGCCGACCGATACCGGATCGCCACCTGCCGGGTGACCGCCTGCCTCTGCGCCATCATCAGCCCCACGCCTCACGCTCGGCCCGCCGACCGTCACCACGGCCCAGGACACGCCGACCTACGCGGGCGTCCCTCTCATGAGGCAACGAAACCGTTTCGCGGGCATTTCTCGTGAGTCAACGCGAGGGCTTGTGACTAGACCCTGCGAGGTCTAGGACGATGTCGTGTGGAGCGTGGACATCGAGCCAATTGCTGGGTGGCACGACCTCGTTGCGGGAAGGCGGCCTCCAGCTCACCTCTATTGTCGGCCAAGGGAAGATACCGGCGTCATAGCCACGACATGTGCTACGAGAACCCTCTCTATCTGGCAGAGGAAGCCGCAGCCCTTGACCTGCTCTC
>JAKDNE010000243.1 GCA_030451965.1 Brachybacterium sp.
TCCCGAGACGCCCCGTCGGCCGCGACCTCCGCTGCAGTCATCGACACCCCTGAGGCACCCGCTGAACGCATGGTGCGCCTGCGCGAGCGGCTCTCCCGCTCCGGTGCGCTCGGCCGCGGCATCCTCACCCTGCTCACCCGCGGCAGCGGTGTGGACGAGAACACCTGGGACGAGATCGAGGAGACCCTGCTGCTGGCGGACCTCGGCCCCGACGCGACCGACGAGATGCTCGAGAATCTCCGTCGGCGCATCCAGGTGCTCGGCACCGACGACGCCGAGGCGGTGCGCGAAGCCCTGCGCGAGGAGCTCGTCGCCCTGGTGAACCCGGACCTGGACCGCCGCCTGGCAGCCACCCGACGTGAGGCACCCGACGGCACCGAGGTGCCTTCGGTGCTGCTCATGGTGGGTGTCAACGGCACCGGCAAGACCACCACCGTCGGCAAGCTCGCCCGCGTCCTGGTCGCCGCCGACCGCACCGTGGTGCTCGGCGCCGCCGACACCTTCCGCGCCGCCGCCGCCGACCAGCTCCAGACCTGGGGGGCCCGCGTCGGCGTGGACACCGTGCGCTCGGACCGGGACGGCGCCGATCCCGCCGCCGTCGCCTTCGACGCGGTCAAGGAAGGTATCGAGCAGGAGGTCGACGTGGTCATCATCGACACCGCCGGGCGGCTGCAGAACAAGAAGGACCTGATGGACGAGCTGGGCAAGGTGCGCCGGGTCGCGGAGAAGGGTCTGCGCGGTGATCAGGTCGCCGAGGTGCTCCTGGTCATCGACGCCACCACCGGCCAGAACGGCTTGCAGCAGGCCCGGGTCTTCTCCGAGGCCGTGAACATCACCGGCATCGTGCTCACCAAGCTGGACGGCACCGCCAAGGGCGGCATCGTCGTCAACGTCCAGCGTGAGCTCGGGGTGCCGGTGAAGATGGTGGGCCTCGGCGAGGGGATGGACGACCTCACCCCCTTCGACCCTCACGGATTCGTCGACGCCCTGCTCGAGGGCTGAGCGCCCGGCCGTCCCGCACGTCGTCTCCCGGACCCCCGTCGCTCTGCGGCGGGGGTCCGTCGTTCCCGTTCCCGTCCGGAGCGCGGGACACAGAGGCAGGGAGCGGTCACGACGCCCCAGCGGCCCGGTCGCGCACGTGATGACGCGGGGCGGTGGGCTGCCGACGTGCTGTACCTCACCGTCGGGCGTGGTGGCGGCAGAGATCCCGGGCGATAGCGAGGCGGAGACGGGCAGGGTGTCGGTTCTCTCCTGTGGGTCTGACCGCGCATCCTGGGGTGGCACCGCCGGGCGCACTACACTGGTGCGGTCCATACGACCAAGGGGAAGCGCTTCGTGTTCAACAACCTCTCCGATCGCATCACAGCATCGCTGAAGGGTCTGCGCGGCCATGGCCGCCTCACCGAAGCGGACGTCGACAAGACGGTCCGCGAGATCCGCCGTGCCCTGCTCGACGCCGACGTGGCAGTCTCGGTGGTGCGCGAGTTCACCGGCCGGGTCCGGGAGCGCGCCCTGGGCGAAGAGGTCTCCAAGGCGCTCAACCCGGCCCAGCAGGTCGTCAAGATCGTCAACGATGAGCTGGTCGAGGTGCTCGGCGGCGCGACCGGCGAACTGCACTGGGCGAAGAACCCGCCCACGGTCATCATGCTCGCGGGCCTGCAGGGCGCCGGCAAGACCACCCTCGCCGGCAAGCTCGCGAAGTGGATGAAGTCCGAGGGGCACACTCCGCTGCTGGTCGCCGCCGACCTCCAGCGCCCCAATGCCGTGAACCAGCTGCAGATCGTCGGTGAGCGGGCCGGGGTGCCGGTGTTCGCCCCCGAGCCGGGCAACGGCGTGGGTGACCCGGTGCTGGTGGCGATGAACGGCGTGTCCACCGCCCAGTTCCAGCAGCACGATGTGGTCATCGTCGATACCGCCGGACGTCTCGGCATCGACGAGGAGATGATGGAGCAGGCGCGGAACATCCGCGACGCCGTCAACCCCGACGACACGCTGTTCGTGGTCGACGCGATGATCGGTCAGGACGCCGCCCGCGTCGCCGAGGCATTCCGTGACGGCGTCGGCTTCACCGGCGTGGTGCTCTCCAAGCTCGACGGCGACGCCCGCGGCGGTGCCGCGCTGTCCATCACCGGTGTCACCCAGCGTCCGATCCTGTTCGCCTCCACCGGTGAGGGCCCCGGCGACTTCGAGCGCTTCCACCCGGACCGTATGGCCAACCGGATCCTCGACATGGGTGACGTCCTCACCTTGATCGAGCAGGCGGAGAAGGCGTTCGACCAGGAAGAGGCCGAGAAGGCCGCCGCGAAGCTCGCCTCCGGCGAGGACTTCACCCTCGATGACTTCCTGTCCCAGATGCAGCAGCTCAAGAACATGGGCAACATCAAGAAGATGCTCGGCATGCTGCCGAACATGGGCCAGCACCGCGAGGCGCTCGACAACTTCGACGAGTCCGAGATCGGCAAGGTCGAGGCGATCATCCGCTCGATGACGCCGCAGGAGCGCAACGACCCCAAGGTCATCAACGGCTCGCGCCGCAACCGCATCGCCAAAGGCTCCGGCACCACCGTCCAGCAGATCAACCAGATGCTCGAGCGGTTCAAGCAGGCCCAGCAGATGATGAAGACGATGGGCCAGGGCATGGGCGGCGGCGGGATGCCCGGCATGCCCGGTGGCCCCGGCATGGGCATGGGCAAGAAGTCCCGCGGCAAGCAGGCCCCGCCGAAGCAGCTCAAGAAGTCCAAGTCCAAGAACCCGGCCAAGGCGGCGCGCGAGCAGGCCGAGGCAGCGAAGAAGGCAGCGGAGGGCGGCAGCACCGGTGGCCAGGGCGGCTCCGCCTTCGGCGGCGGTGCCCAGCAGGCCGGTCAGCCGGACCTGTCGGATTTCGACCCCAACCAGCTCCCGCCGGAGATGCAGAAGCTCCTCGGCGGCAAGTGAGCAGCGCCCCGCGCCCCCGTGGCGCGGCGGTGCCCTGAATCAGGCCGTCATCGGGACCTCGGAGACTAGGCTCGGGAGCATGCGCACCGATGTCAGCCCCGCCCTGGTCCTGCACCTGCGCGGTCCGGTCCTGCTCGGACCTGACCAGGAGATCCCCGAGGTCTGGGTGATCGACGGGCGGATCCGTCACGAACGTCCGGAGCTGCCCGCGGGCACCGACATCCAGCAGATCGACGGGTACGTGGTCCCGGGCCTCGCAGATCTGCATTGCCATCTCGGCATCGCCGACGGGGGAGGCGGCACCACCCTGGAGGCTGCGCGGCAGCAGGCATTGACGGACAGGGACACCGGTGTGCTGCTGATCCGGGACGCCGGCTCGATCATCGACACCGCGCCGCTGCAGCAACAGCCCGATCTGCCGCGTCTGATCCGCTGCGGCCGCCACCTGGCCCGCACCCGCCGCTACCTGTTCGGATACGCCGACGAGCTCGAGCCCGAGGAGCTGCCGGCAGCCGTGACCCGGGAAGCAGGACGCGGTGACGGCTGGGTGAAGCTGGTGGGGGACTGGATCGACCGCGGCGTCGGCGACCTCACCCCGTGCTGGGACGCCGAGGATTTCCACGTCGCAGCCCGCGCCGCCCATCACGCGGGGGCCCGGATCACCACCCACACCTTCGGTGAATCGACTCTGCCGCTCGCCCTGGATGCCGGGTTCGACTGCCTCGAGCACGCCACCGGGCTCACCGACGAGACGATCAGCCGCACGGCCGAGGCCGGCGTCCCCGTGGTCTCCACGCTGGTCAACGTCGGAGAGTTCGAGAGCTACGCGAGCCAGGGGGAGAAGAAGTTCCCCGACTACGCCGCGCATATGCGTCGCCTGCGCGCCGGCCGATACGACCGGACCCGCGACGCGCATGACGCCGGGATCCAGCTTCTGGCAGGCACCGACGCCGGGGGAGTGCTCGGCCACGGCATCATCCACGACGAACTGGACGAGTTCGCCCGGGCGGGCCTCGACGCCACGACCATCCTCGACGCCGCGACCTGGGCGCCCCGCCGCTTCCTGGGCGTGCCCGGTCTGGAGGACGGTGCCCCGGCCGATCTGCTGGTGCTGGCCCGGGACCCGCGCACGGATCACCACGCCCTTCGCGAGCGGAGCCACGTCGTGCTGGCCGGGCAGATCGTCGCCTGAACGAGGGGTGGCGGGCGGGACGAGCCGGGCCCTGGCCGCGCATGTGCCCCGGTGCACATGGTCGCGGCTGGTGCGATGGCGCCTTCGCCTGGCATACTCGTTTCCTGTATGTGCACGGACCGGCCCTCTACCCGTCCGTGCGCGACACCCCGAGCACCGTCTGCGCCCGCATGACCCCACAGGCTGCGGCGGCACTCACCCGAACATCCCTGAAGGAGAGTCCACCCACGTGGCTGTCAAGATCCGTCTGAAGCGCATGGGCAAGATCCGTGCACCGCACTACCGCATCGTCGTCGCCGACGCGCGCAAGAAGCGCGATGGCGCCGTGATCGAGGAGATCGGCCAGTACCACCCGACCGAGAACCCCTCCTTCGTCCAGGTCCAGTCCGAGCGTGCGCTGTACTGGCTCCGTGTCGGCGCGCAGCCGAGCGAGCAGGTCGCCGCGCTCCTCAAGATCACCGGTGACTGGGCGACGTTCAAGGGCGAGAGCGACGCCGCCGGTTCGATGAAGGGTGCCGAGGCGAAGAAGTCCGCCGAGGAGCTCATCGCCGACGCCGACAAGGCCGCGGCCGATTCCCGCGAGGGCGCGAAGAAGGCCAAGTCCGCTGAAGAGGCCAAGACCGCCGAGGAGGCCAAGACCGCTGAGGTCGCAGCGGGCTCCGAGGAGGCTCCGGCCGAGGGGGAGACCACCGAGGACGCCGCCGCCGCGGCGACCGACGAGGCCTGACATGAGCTCCCGCGCCGAAGCCCTCGACCACCTCGTCCGCGGCATCGTCGATGACCCGGATGCCGTGGCCGTGACCGAGAAGTCCACGCGTCGCGGCCCGCTGCTCGAGGTGCGGGTCGGCGCTGCCGACCTCGGCCGGGTGATCGGCCGGTCCGGTCGCACCGCCCGTGCTCTGCGCACGGTGACTGCGGCCCTGTCGGATGATGACGTGCGGGTCGACATCGTCGACGTCGACCGGCGCTGAGGTGCCGCGAGCCACTCTGCGGAGCGGTGCTGCCGATCGGACCGAGAGGCCCGGGCAGCACCGCTCCTGGCATTCACGGCCCGGACGCCTGCTCCGCGGCGTGGGCCCGACCGGCGTGTCCCTGCTCGGCCTGAGCCTGCTGCTGGGCGGATG
>JAKDNE010000244.1 GCA_030451965.1 Brachybacterium sp.
AGAACCCCTGCCCCCGCCTGGCGATGGGGACAACTCCCCATGCTCCTCCCCATCGCCCATATTGGACATTTCTGCAGGCCACAGAGGAGTGGAAGGGGATCTGGGGGCTGCTCCGGCTGTGGACGGACACGATTCTCCGGGGCCGTCGGGGTGGTGGTGGGAGCGACGCGACCGCAGCCGGCGTGCATCCGCACACCCGCAGGACGGCGCTGACGCGCACGAGGACCCGGGCATGCAGAAAGGCCCCGCACCCGTGGGCTGGTTCTGGCGATCCCCCAGAGGGGCCGGGGCCGAGATGGACGCAGCGGACTCAGTCGAGCGTCACGCGCAGCGAGTCCTGGATGGTGCGGACGGTCTCGATCTCCTCATCGGCGCTCTCGGCGCCGCAGCTGCCGACGACCTCCAGGACGTCCGTGGCCACCCCGCCGCGGTCGATGACCGCGTAGCGTGCCGCCTGGACCACGGTGGGGCGCCCGGGCTGGGTATATCCGTATTCGCTGGCGATCCAGGTGGCACCGTCCACCTCGATCTCCCCCGTGCCGAGCTCCTCGAGCTCCGGCAGCGCCGCCTTGCGCTGGTCGAGCCCGGCTCTGGCCGACTCGAGGGTGAAGTCCGGACCGAACCGCTGCACCGTCACGACGACATTCGCCCGGAAGGACCCCTCCACCCGGGGCTGGGCCACGGCGACCTGGACTCCGGGGACGGTCAGGGTCTCCCAATCATCCGGCACCTCGACCGCGATCCGAGGCGGTCCGGGGAAGTCCGCGCTCGGGTATTCGATGCTTTTTGCCATGGATATGCTCCGTTCGTCCCACCACTGACGACGGTCAACCTATCAGGCATGCACCAGGCATGACGACGGCCCGAGCGGAGTGTCCGCCCGGGCCTCGCCCACCGTCGGTCGTGAGCATCAGGGGCGTTCCCGTCAGCGGGACGAGGCGGTCTCCTGCTCGGAGGCGTTGCGGTCAGCCGACTCTCCCAGCTCGTTGACCGAGTTCATGATCTGCTGCAGCGCCGGCACCATCTCGCTCTGCCACTGGCCGCGGAAACGGTCCGCATCGGGACCGGTCCAGTCCACATCAGCGAGACCGCTGGTCAGCTCCTGCTCGATCCTGGTGATCTCCTCGGCTGCGTCGCGCAGCTGGGCCGACATCCGCCGGACCTCTTCGACGTTCATACCCTTCGTGGCGTTCACAGTTCGGGTTCCCCTTCCTGATGGATCCCACCCGCGCCCTGTTCCGGTGCACCGGCGTGATGTCGTGGTCGACAGCATTCACTGTAGAGCGATCCGCAGATGCGGACCATGGGGAGGAGTCCCCATGGGGACGGAGAACCTCGCGGAGTCGTCCCGCGGGCACGCCACGTCATCGGCTCCGCCATCCCGCAGCCCACCCGTGCCGCACTCAGCCGGTGGTGATCTGTGCGACCTGCAGTTTCAACGCGCGGCCACTGTGCACGAGGAATCCGCGCCCGGGCGGGAAGTCCGCCCGACGGATCCTCCCCAGCCCGGTCCCGAGCAGGGAGTCGCCGTCCGTGTCGCTCGGCTGCAGCAGGAGCCCGCGCCGGCCCGCCTTGAAGGGCTGGGCGAGGACGTAGGCCTGCGACCACGAGGCCGACTCGTTCTCACCGACCACGAACTGGCCCTCACGGGTGCTGGCCCGGATCAGCTTGTCCAGATCGTTCTCGACCCCGCTGCCGGTGAAGTCCGCGACGCCGTCGATGAACAGGGCGAGCTTGCCCTCCCCCACGGAGCCGGACTCGATGGTCTGGCGCAGCTGGCCGGCGAGCTCGCGGACCGTGTCCGGGTCGGAGGCCTCCACGTCCCAGATCGGCAGCCCGGTCAATGGTGTGCGGCGCGAGGAGAAGCGGACCAGGCGCATCGGTTCGTCCACCGCCTTCAGGCCGGTGGCGATGGTCAGCATCGCGGTGGTGCGGCCCGAGCCCATCGGCCCCGTGACCATGAACGCGCCCCGCGGCTCGTAGGTGAGCTCGGCCAGGGTCTCGTCGGCCAGCCCCAGCACGGGCAGGCCGCCGACCGTCGCGCGCAGGGACGTGAACTCGACGCGCTCGGGAAGGCGCTTGATCTCCGGGGCCTCGGGCATCCCGGCCCGGCGCATCGCCTTGGCGAGCTTGGAGACCTCGCGGGACTGGATGGCGACGTTGGCGTCGCCGCCGTGCACGGCGACCTGCACCTCGTGGCCGTCCTGGATGGAGCGGCCGGGGGGTGAGGTGCTGTCCAGCACGTCCTTGGGCTCGCCGAAGGCGACGTAGTCGTCGTCGCTCGCCATCCGGTGGATCAGCCGGCGCTGGATCGAGGATCCCAGCGACGTCGGGATCGCGTTGGGGCGATCGCCGGTGACGACGACGTGCACGCCCACCTGGCGGCCGTCGGTCGCGATCTGGACGAAGGTCGTGAACCACTTCGAGAGGTTCGAGTAGTCGTAGGCCTCACGGAACGCCGCCATGCCATCGACCAGCAGCAGGACGCGCGGGGTGTCCGGCTTGCCTGCCAGCTCACGGTACTCGGCCACCGAACCGGCGCGGAGCTTCGCGAACTCCTTCGCCCTGTCATCGATCAGCAGGCGCAGGGTCCGCAGGAGTCGGATCACCCGTTCCTCGTCGTCACCCGAGACGATCGTGCCCACGTGCGGGAGCTCTTCGAGCATCGTCAGCCCGGACGCGCCGAAGTCGAGGCCGTAGACGTGGATGGGGCCGCCGCGGACCGTGGCGGCGGCCGAGATCGCGAGGGTACGCAGCGTGGTGGACTTGCCAGAGCCGCCGGTGCCGTAGATGGCCATGTTTCCGTCCCGGTCCGGGAAGTACGAGGTCGTCGGCTGGGCCTGGTCCTCGGGGACGTCCACCACGCCCAGCAGCAGCTCCTCGTCGGTGCGTCGGCTGGGCAGTCGCGAGAGGTCGTAGGCATCCGCCAGCTCCGACAGCCACGGCTTGCGCGGCGCGGGCACCCCGGCACTCTCCGCGGCGGCCACGACCGTCGAGACGACCCGGGAGATGTCGTTGGGGCCGGGGTCCTGCACCTCCTTGGTGGGCGGGGCTGGGATGTCCCACTGCTCACCGGTGCCGAAGTCCTTCTCGACGATGTCGATCCGGGCCTGTTCGGGTTCGTCGGTGGTCCAGCCGCCGGCGTATCCGGACTGGAAGGTCGCGATCCGTCCAGGACCTGTCTTGGCCGCGCCGCGGCCCGGGATGCCGGGGTCGAAGTGCGCGGCCATCTTGTCCCCCAGGATGTCCTTGGAGTCGGCCTCGTCGGCCATGCGCAGCGCGATGCGGAGGTTCGTGTTGGCGCGCAGATTGTCCTTGATCACGCCCGCGGGCCGCTGAGTGGCGAGGATCAGGTGCAGCCCCAGGGAGCGGCCTCGGGCCGCGACGTCCACGACGCCGTCGACGAACTCCGGGATCTCCTTGGCCAGCGCCGCGAACTCGTCGACGATGATGATCAGGCTGGGTGGGGTCTCGGGATCCCCGGTGCGCTCCAGCGAGACCAGGTCCTTCGCCTTCTTCCGGTTCAGCAGGTGCTCGCGGTAGTGCAGCTCGGCCCGCAGCGAGGTCAGTGCGCGCCGCACCAGGTGCTGGGAGAGGTCGGTGACCAGGCCGACGGTATGCGGCAGGGCGACGGCGTCGGCGAAGGCGGCGCCACCCTTGTAGTCCACGAACAGGAACGTCACCCTGTCGGGGCTGTGCGCCGTGGCCATGCCCAGCACCCAGGCCTGGAGGAACTCGGACTTGCCGGCACCGGTGGTGCCGCCCACCAGCGCGTGGGGACCGTTGGTTCGCAGGTCGAGGTGGAAGGCATCCTGGCCGTTGTGGCCGACCAGCCCGCGCAGGTTCGCGTCGTGCTTGCGCCGCTGCGGCTCCGAGCCGTCCCGCGGGGTGAGGGAGTTGTTCTCCTTCCACCGCTCGATGATGTAGTTCGGGTCCTCAGCCATCTGCATGCTGCCGAGTGTGAGGTAGGAGATCGAGCGGGGCAGATCGGAGTCGTCGTCGATCGGGACGCCGGCATCGATCACCGGGGCCAGGTGACGGGCCACGCCCGAGGCGACCTCGACCGACACGGTCTCGACCGTCACCGGGTAGAACCGCTCCCCCAGACGCACGTGCCCAGCGCTCGCACCCTCCACGGACTCCTCGACGGAGACGTAGGTGCGGCAGGCGGCCGGCAGCGCCGCGACGTTGGAGGCGGACCAGATCACATGGATGCCGACATCCGGTCCTCGCTCGGCGACGCGCACCAGCCGGGCGCGATCCACCGGGGCGTCGTCCTCGATGATGACCACGAGGTTCGGCGTGACCGGCTCCGGTGGGATCTCGGGCTCCGCCTCGATCTGGATGGTCATCGGCGTGCGCAGGCTCGGAGGGGTGTCCCCTGCCCGCTGCTCGATGAGCTCCTCGATGCGCGAGAGCAGCGAGGTGCCGCGGCCGGGGGTGTCGGCGAGGTGGTCACCGGGCAGCGGCGAATGGGCGCTCGAGGTGTGCGGGAGCCATTTCAGCCACTGCCACATCTCACGGCTGGAGCGTGAGGTGATCGCCGCGATCGCGACCTCCGCAGGGGAATGGAGGGCGAAGATCTGGGTGACGATGCCGCGGGCCACGCCGTCGGCCTCCTCACCACCGCCGGCCACCCCGATGTTGCCCGCGTACCGGAGCTCCGCCGCCACCGGCACGCCGGCGATCAGCTTGTACTCCTCGTTCATGTCATCGAGCATGTCGTAGTACTTCGGGATCGCGTCGTTCTCCCCGGGCATCTCGATGCCCACCCGGGACTCGGCGATGCCCAGGCCCAGCCGCACCGTGCCGAAGGCATTGTGCTCGGGACGATGCGTCCACAGCAGCCGGCCCAGCCGGAATGCGGCGTCGACCGTGTCCGCCGCCGACGGGGTCTCGACCAGGCGCACCGCACGCTCGAGGTCCTGCGCCGCGGTGACCCGCCGTTTGAGGGAGGCCAGGCCCTCATCGAAGTTCACGATCTGCCGCTCGAGCATCTTCTTCTGCTGGAACTTGCGGTTCAGGTACCCGGCCGTGGCCATCATCGGCATCATGAACACGAACATCAGCGAGTACGGGCTGCGGGTCATCGAGAACATGAGACCGCCCATGAGGATGGGGGCGAACATCATGAAGATCGGGAAGAACTGCGGCTGCGGCTCCTTGGGCGGGGTAGGTGCTTTCAGGGGCCGGTAGGGGAAGCGCGGCACCACGCGCGGGGAGCGGTTGAACTCC
>JAKDNE010000245.1 GCA_030451965.1 Brachybacterium sp.
TCCCAAGACCACCGCCCGCAGCGCCGCGGACCTGCGGGCCGAGGTCGGGGCGACCATCACCGAGGACGGCATCGGCGCCGCCCGTGCGATGGCGCTCTTCGACGAGGTGCTGCTGCCGGCCACCCGGTCCGTCGAGGACCCGATGAACCTCGCCCACATCCCCGCCGCCCCCACCCGGGCGGCGGTCGCCTTCGACACCGTGGTCTCCGCCGCGAACGTGTTCGGCGGGGTGTGGGAGTACGGCGCGGGGGCGATCTTCGCGGAGAACCAGGTGCTGCGCTGGCTGTCGGACCTGCTGGGCTGGCCCAACGATTCCGCCGGGGTGTTCGTCGCCGGAGGCACCCACGGGAACCTCTCGGCGCTGGCCACCGCCCGGGACCACGCGCTGCGCGAGCGGGGGCGGCGCCCCGAGGGAGGCTGGGCTCTGGCCTGCGCCTCGACGGCCCACTCCTCGATCTCCTCGGCGGCCCGGCTGCTGGACATGGATCTGGTCAGCGTGCCCGTGGACGACCGCGGACATCTCACCGGCCCGGCGCTCGCCCACGCGCTCGAGTCGGACCCGCGGATCTGCGCGGTGGTGGCCTCGGCCGGGACCACCAACGCCGGGATCGTCGACGACCTCGCCTCGGTGGTCGAGGTCGCCCATCGCCACGGCGCCTGGGTGCACGTGGACGGCGCCTACGGCGGTGCGGCCCTGGTCGCCCCCAGCGCCCGGGAGCGCTTCGCCGGCATCGAGCTGGCGGACTCCTTCGTGGTGGACCCGCACAAGTGGCTGTTCGCGCCGTACGACTGCTGCGCACTGCTGTACCGGGATCCGCGCCCGGCCGCGGCCGCGCACTCCCAGCACGCCGCCTATCTCGACATGATCGATCGCGGGGAATCCAATCCCGCCGATCTCGCCGCGCACCTCTCCCGCCGCACCCGCGGACTGCCGCTGTGGTATTCGCTGGCCACGCACGGCACTGCCGCCTACACCGCTGCGGTCGAGGCCTGCCTGACCGCCTCACGGACCGTCGCCCGGGCGGTCGCGGAGACCGAGCACCTGGAGCTGCTGCTCGAGCCCGAGCTGTCGGTGGTGGTGTTCCGTCGGCCAGGATGGTCACCGGCCGCCTATCGTCGCTGGTCGCAGCGACTGGCGAAGGACGGGACGATCCTGTGCGTGCCCACCGCCGTCAACGGGGAGGTGGCGCTGCGGCTCGCCTTCGTGAACCCCTCGACGGATCCGCAGGCGGTGATCGAGGTGCTGCGCACCACGATGCTCGCGGCCGACGGGAGCTGAGCCACGGCAGGGCCGGGCACCACCGACGAGGCCGAGCGCCGGGGCCGGTCACCCCGCGGGTCTCACCCGGCGCCGCTCCCCTCCCCCGTCAACGAGCGCAGCAGCGCGTCCAGGCGCGCGACGTCCTCCTCGCTCCCGAGCCGGGCCCAGCCCTCGCGGGCGCGGCGCGCGGCCTCGAGCGCAGGCTCCTCGCGTCCGCTCTCGGCGAGCAGGTGGGCGTGGCGGTCCTCGAGGTAGACGTGCCAGTAGCGGGCACGGTCGTCGTGCCCCGGCGGCACCTGGTCGATGGCGTCGCGCACCTCGCGGCGTCGGCGTTCGCACCTCTCCTCGTCGACGCCCTCCTCGCCGCGGGAGAGCGCATCGCCGGCGGCGAGGAATCGCCCCATCAGCGCGTCGACCCGATGGTCCCAGAGCAGCTCCGCGGCCAGCACCGGACGTCCGCCGCCGGGGCGGGTGCGCCTCTCGATCGCGCGCACCGCCTCCTCCACCGCGCCGGGGCGGCCGAGATCCAGTGCCCGCCGGAATACCAGCGCATTGGCCTGCAGCTCGGTGCGGATCAGCTCCCCCTGGGCGGAGGTGGGGGTCGCGAGATCGTCGGCGAGCCAGCGGGCCTGGTCCGCCATCCTCTGCAGCTCACGCAGCGAGGAGCCGTGCTCGCCCGTGCGCTCATGGATGCTCGCGGCGAGCCGGGCGACCTCCAGCAGTGCGCGGCGGTCACGATGCTCCCGGGCGATGTCGCGGGCCTGCTCCAGCGGCACCCAGGCGGCGTCGTACCGTTCGGCCTGGACCCGCTGAGCGGCCACGGCGAGCAGCGGCGCGGTGCGCAGCACCTCCCGGCCCAGGGTGCGCTGCAGCGAAGCCAGCCGCCCGGCCGTGAAGGAGGCCTCGCGGATGGCGCCGGCGGCCATCAGTGCCTGCAGCAGGGCGGTGATCAGCCCGATCCGCAGCGGCGGGTCCTCGATCCCCGGCATCGCGTCGAGGGCCTCGAGGGCGTGGTGCACGGCCTGCAGGGGATGCCCCGTCCCGAGGGTGCGGGCCAGCACCGCATGGGCGGCCGTGGCCAGGCGCTCAGGATCGGTGCGCGGGTCCGCGATGTCATCGGCCCCGTCCGCGATCAGCTCGAGCACGTCCAGCGCCGCAGTGGTCGCCGCCGCGGCCTCCCCCGCCCCTTCGAGCGCCTGGGCGAGGCGCAGCCGGAGCTCCTGCTCCGGATCGATCAGCAGCTGCTCCCGCACGGCCGGCAGCGCCGCAAGCGCCGCACGCAGCCGGGCCGCGTCCCGCCGCGGATCCGCCGCCGTGCCGCGCAGGCCACGGACGGCGGAGCGCTCCAGGGCGCGCACCACGACGAGCATCTCGGACGTGGCCTGCGGCACCTTCCCCCGACGGCGCCCCTTACCGCTTGGTAACTCCTCGATCGCGGCCCGGGTGCGGGCCGAGGCGAGCTGCGCGAACGGCCCGCGCTCGAGCAGCACGGTCACCACGGCCGCCGCCTGCCCGGCGTTCCCGCTGCGGCGCAGCAGCGTGGTCAGGTCCACCGCGTCACGGGCGACCTGCTCCCCCGCCCCGGAGAGGGCCGCTCCGTGCAGGGCGGCCCGCAGCAGGGCGAACCGGTCTTCCGGGGCGGCGGGGACATCACGGAACCGCTCCACCAGCACTCGCGCCTCCCGGTAGCGCTCCGCGTGGAGGAGGTCGTTGACCCTGCCTGCTGCCTCCCGGGTACCGCCCGGGGTCGGCAGGGGCAGCTCCGCGGGTCGCAGCGCGGCCCGGAGCCGGTCGAGGTCCGGCAGACCCGTATCACCCGGCTCGCCGGCCGAGGCCGGGAGGGAGGCGGCGCCGGTGTTCGTCACACTCGAAACCTACCAAGCGCCGCGCTCGCGGCCCACAGGTGGATCCTCTCCGTACAATGATCCCGGCCCATGAGCGGGAACCGCATGTCGTGAACGGTCCGCGGCCCCATTCCCAGGAGAAGAGGTAGCAGTTGTCGGTCGAACTGGCCGGAGACGCGGCTCCGACCGTGCCCGCGCTGAGCACCCCGGATCCGCATGCCACGATCCCGGTGCGCGGGCCCTACGCAGGTCACCTCCACTTCGACGCGAGCATCACCCCGGCGCTGCGCACGGACGTCGATGTCGCCGCGTATGTCCGTCGCGGCTCGACCCGGCTCCCGGTCGACACCGACCTGCTGGCTTCCGAGGGCCCGTTGGACGGGGACCTCCGCCTCGCGCTGGAGGTGCTCCAACGGCTCGAGTCCTCGGCACTCGCGGAATCCCGCGCCATGCTCGCCACCGCGACCGGGAACGAGGCCCGCATCACCGCCTTCCTCGCCACCTGGATGGTGGACCGGTTCTGGCAGTCCCGCGCCCTGCGCGACCTGCTCACCGAGGACCATCCCACCGAGCGGCCGCGGCACCGGCACCGCCCGGGTCCCCTGCACACCCTGCGACGCCTGCATCTGGATCGGGTGCAGCCGCTCCTGTCCCCGTTGTGGACGGGCCTGGCGGGTGAGGCCGTGGCGGCCGGCCATATGGCGCGGATGGCGGTGCAGGAGGCCTCACTGCAGGCCGCCCTGACCGCGGTCTCGCGCCGACTCTCCGGAGAGGCCCGCCGGGTCACCGAGATGGTCGTGGACCGCCATCAGGCGGCGGTCGACTTCTTCACCGCCGAGGCGATCGGTCGTCTCACCCGTTCGCCGCGCGAGGCGATCACCGCTCGGGTGCTGCTGTCCCTGGGCTCCCCGCTCGAGGGCGGCGGTCTCCCCGATCCCGACCTGCGGTCCGCGCTGGCCGTCGTCGGCGGCACCGCCGCAGACCGCGCCGCACTGCACCGCGCCCGATACGAGATCACCCGACTGCTGCCCGGCCCCGATCTGCCGGACCCCTATCTCCACTCACTGCCCCGGATCGGAGTGTGACATGGCCTTCGAACTCGACCAGTTCGCCGAGACCTCTGTCCCCGTGAAGTACGAGGACCTCGATTTCGACACCTTCGAGACCCAGCCCCTGGACGCGCAGACCCTGCGCTCCCTGCGATACATGTGCGACGTCGAGTTCCACACCTCGTGCTTCCTGCGGGACATGCTGGTCACCCCCTCGCATCGCGAGGAGGACACCGGCGGGTTCATGACGATGTGGAACCGGGAGGAGTTCTGGCACGGCGAGGCGCTGTCGATGGTGCTGGCGCGCCACGGGATCAACGTCGACTACGACGAGATCAAGGCCAAGCGGGTCAAGCTCGGCTGGACGGGCGCGCTGGGCCCGCTGAAGCAGTCGGTGCTCTCCAACCTCGCGGGCACGGACTTCGTGGCCGTGCACATGGTGTGGGGAGCGGCCAACGAGCTCTCCGCCGTGGCCGCCTACCGTCAGCTCTCCGGGATGATCGACCACCCGACGCTGTCCCCGCTGCTGAAGCGCATCGCCCAGCAGGAGACCCGCCACGTCGCCTTCTACACCACCCAGGCCCGGGAACGGCTGCTGGCCTCCGAGAACGCCCAGAAGATCGTCCGGATGATCATGTCCCGGGTCTGGAAGCCCGTGGGCAGCGGGATGATGGACGAGTCCGAGGTCGTGCACGTGATGAACCATCTCTTCGCGGGCCGGTCCGCAGAGCTGGACAAGCTCGACAAGCGGGTCCAGAAGCTGCCGGGGCTGGAGGGGCTGACCATCTTCCGCAACGCCTTCGCGCGCCTCGGCGTGCCTGCCTGAGGCTCAGTCCTCGTCCTCGTCCTCGTCGTCATCATCGTCGTAGTCGTCGTGGTCGTGGTCGTCATCGTCGTCGTCGCACTCGAGCTCGCCGTCGTCCCACTCGCAGACCCCCGACGGGCGTCCGCTCGAGCGCTCGTCGCCTCCTGAGGAGGAGCTGCCGGAGGGGCCGCTCGACGGGCGGGGCCGCTGCGG
>JAKDNE010000246.1 GCA_030451965.1 Brachybacterium sp.
GGCATAGGTCGTGCCGGGACATTTCTTCATCGGCGGACGGACGGCGAGGGCGAGGCTGACGCCCGGAGGGTCGGCTCGGCAGGCGCGGCAGGGGCGGCGGGGGCGGCGGCGTCGTGAACCCGCGCACCACCGGGTCACCGTCCCTGGCCGCTCGATCCCGCATCTCCTAGACTGGGAGCGTCAGACCGGCCCGGCTGCACGGGCCATCGCAGTGCATCTACCTCGGGTCCACGGTGTGGATCGTCCAAGGCGGCACCCACCGTCCGGAGCATCGATGACCACTCAGCAGACTTCCCGCACGCCGCAGCAGGACACCACCACCCTGTTCCGCGCCGCCGGCCCCGCCTACTTCCCCATCGCCTTCATCGCGCGGTTCCCCTTCGCGATGATGGTCGTCGGCACCCTCACCCTCGTCGTCTCGGCCCGCGAGTCGATCGCGCTGGGCGGGCTGAACTCGGCGATCGTCGGCCTCGGCTCCGCGCTCATCGGCCCCCTGCTCGGCGCCGCCGCCGACAAGATCGGTCAGCGCCGGGTCATCCTCGTCTCCGGGATCGTGAACTCCCTGGCCCTGCTCGCGATGGCAGCGATCGCCTTCAGCTCGCTGCCCGATCTGGCCGTCCTCGCCGTCGGCTTCCTGATCGGCGCCTCCTCCCCGCAGATCGGCCCGTTCTCCCGCACCCGCCTGGTGCAGCTGATCCTCACGCGACTGCCCTCGGCCCGTCGGGCGCACAGCCTGAACGGCACCATGGGCTACGAATCCGCGGCCGACGAGACCGCCTTCGTGTTCGGCCCCCTGGTGGTGGGCCTGCTGGCGACCACCCTGAACCCGGCCGCCCCCATGATCGGCGCCGCGGTGCTGACGCTGGTGTTCGTCACCGCCTTCGCACTGCACCCCACCGCGCAGGTCGCGGCCCCCACCTCCGAGGAGCCCGTCGCCCAGGCCCCGGCCCGGGAGCTTCGCACCCTCCCGGTGCTGGTGGTGGTCGCCGGCGCCCTCGGTGTCGGCCTCTTCTTCGGCACGGTGCTGACCTCGCTGACGGCCTTCCTCGCCGACTCCGGTCGCGGCGACTCCGCCGGGCTGGTCTACGGCGTGATGGGCATCGGCTCCACGATCCTCGCCCTCAGCATCACCCTGTTCCCGGCGCGGTTCCGGCTCTCCGCGCGCTGGCTGGCCTTCTCCTCCCTGATGCTCGCGGCCATGATCGGCTTCGGGCTGGCCGGCGGGCTGACCGGTCTGATCTGGGCGATGGCGATCGCCGGCATCGGTATCGGGCCGACGATCGTGACCCTGTTCAGCCTGGCCGCGGAGCGCTCCCCGCTGGGCCGTTCGGCGACCGTGATGACGATGCTGGGCTCGGCCACGATCGTCGGCCAGTCCGCCGCCTCGGCCCTGACCGGGGCGGTCGCCGAGGGGTCCGGCTACCAGGTCTCGATGTGGCTGCCGGTCGGTGCTGCCGCGCTGGTGGTGCTCGCCGCCGTGGTCAATGCGCTCGCGTGCCGGGAGCCGGCCGGAGTTCCGTCCCCCACCCAGGAGCTCAGCGACGCGGAGGTCCGGGCGGAGGCCCAGACGCTCTCCGAACTCCCCACCGAGCACCTCTGAGCCGAACGCTCAACGCTGAGGCCTACCGCCGCAGCACGTGGCGCAGCGCCTCCTCGAGGGTGCGGTGGGCCGGCTCGAACCCGCCGGCCCGCAGCCGCGCGTCGGAGACGTCCTGATCGGTGCGGATCAGCTCGTCCGCGGCGGCACTGCCCAGCACCAGCCGCGGGCCGAACGGCGGAACCGGCAGCAGGGAGGGTCGGCGCAGCACCGTCCCGAGGGTGCGAGCGAAGTCGCGGGCGCTCACCGGCTGCGGCCCGACCCCGTTGACCGGGCCCTGCAGATCGGCGCTGAGGGCGGCGTGAGCGAAGCTGCGCACGATGTCGTCGAGCGAGATCCACGAGGTCATGGCATGGGCATCGGTGAGCCGGCCACCCGCTCCGGCCAGGAACAGCGGCAGCTGGGGTGGCAGCGGTCCGCCACCGTCGCTCAGCGCCATCCCGGTGCGCACCTGGGCGACCCTCACGCCGGCGTCGGCGGCGGCATGGGTCGCACCCTCCCAGTCGCGGACCAGGTCCGCGAGGAACCCCTCCCCTCCGGGATCCGCCTCGGTGAGCAGCTCCCCGGGGCGGCGGGGGCCGTACACGCCGATCGCGGAGGCCTGGACGAGGGCGGCCGGTCCGTCGCGCATACCGGCGAGGGTGCGGGAGATCAGCGCGGTGCCGTTGACGCGCGAATCGCGGATCTCGCGTCGGGTCGTCGAGGTCCATCGGGTCGCGATCGAGCGACCGGCGAGATTCACGACGACGTCCACGCCGTCGAGATCGGCCGGGTCCAGCTGACCGGTCCTCGGGTCCCAGGAGATCTCTCCCGGGCCCACCTGGTCCTCGCGGATCATCCGGCGCACTGTGTGCCCGCCGGTCTCGAGCAGCGCTGCGAGCTGCGTCCCGATCAGCCCGGAGGAGCCCGTGATGGCGATGGTGCGACGCGGCAGCTGTGCCCAGCGGTCGTGGAAGGCGAGGTCGTCGCGCAGCTGCCGCTCCCGGAACCCGAGCAGGCGGCGCACCTGCGATTCGACCAGCGGTGCCAGGGGCGTCAGCCCGCGCGGCAGCTCCAGGTCGATGGTGTCGTGGATCGCGGTACCCGTGCCGTCGGCCTCGATGCGGTGCTCGTGGCGCCAGGTGCGGAAGGGACCCCTCACCTGCTGGTCCACGAAACGGCCCTGCGACTCGCCCTCGAGATGGCGCAGGATCCACTGCGGTCGCAGGGCGGTGGGCAGCATCGGCGATCCGAAGTGCGCCGTCACCAGGCGACCGGCCTGCATACCGCCCTCGGCAGGCGCGTCCGCGGAGGCGAGGCCGGGCGGGGTGAGCCGCACCAGGGCGCCGGGCCGGTCATGCCAGTCCAGGACCGCATCCGGCGCATGGGAGAGATGGGTCGTCGAGCGGATCCTCATGGGTCCCCCTGGAGGCCGGAGCTGCGTGATCCCCCTACGCTACGCAACCCCCGCGTCGCTGACCAGGGGCCGCACGCGCCGCGGTCCAGCCCTGCATCGGGCATGAAGCGACCCCTCGTGCACCTGCCAGAGCTCACCTGCCCTTGCTGCCGTCAAGCCCTGGGGGAGTTCAGCAAGATGACACCGCACGAGGGGTCGCGAACGAGTGTACCGGCTCCCCGCCCCTGACTTCGAACTCGCGGACGCGACTCTGCTCACGACACGCCAGCACCGAGCGGGCGCAGCCCCGCCCCTCCGGCCTCACCTGGGGCTTCCGGCCCACCACGGCCCGAAGAAGGTCACGACACAGCAACGAGAGCACGAAAGGGCGCCAGGAGCCCCGCGTGTCCGGTATGTTCCAGCCAGCACTCGGTGGTGACGCCGCTCACCCCTGCCCGCGGCGCCAACGGTGTCGTCGCCTTCCCTATCCCCAGGAGCACACATGATCGCCGAAGTCATCGACGGTGCGAACAATCTGATCTGGTCCATCCCACTCATCGCCGGCCTGCTCATCGTCGGCCTGTACTTCACCATCCGCACCGGACTGCTCCAGATCCGCAACCTCCCCGACATGATCAATCAGCTGAAGAAGGGCGAGGTCTCCCCGGACGGCACCTCCTCCTTCCAGTCACTGATGATGTCGCTGGCCGGACGCGTCGGGATGGGCAACATCGGAGGCGTCGCCACCGCGATCGCGTTCGGCGGCCCCGGTGCCGTGTTCTGGATGTGGGTCTCCGGCTTCCTCGGTGCCTCCACCTCGTTCATCGAGTGCACCCTGGGCCAGATCTACAAGGAGAAGGATCCGGACACCGGCGAGTACCGCGGCGGCCCGGCGTTCTACTTCGAGCGGGCCTACAAGCACAAGGCTCCCCGCCTGTCGCTGTTCTACGCGATCCTCTTCTCGATCGTCACCATCGTCGCGATGAGCTTCTTCCTGCCCGGCGTGCAGGCCAACGGCATGGCCTCGGCCATCGACAACGCCTGGGGCGTCCCCACCTGGGTCACCGCCATCGGCCTCGTGATCCTGCTGGGCTTCATCGTCATCGGCGGCGTCAAGCGCATCGCGCACTTCGCCGTGGTCGCGGTGCCGGTGATGGCGATCGCCTACATCATCATCGCGATCGTCGTGTTCTTCATGAACTTCGAGGAGATCCCGCGGGTGTTCGGCCTGATCTTCGGCAGCGCCTTCGGCGTCCAGCCGATCTTCGGCGCGATCATCGGTCTGGCCGTCAAGTGGGGCGTCCAGCGCGGCATCTACTCCAATGAGGCCGGCCAGGGCACGGGCCCGCACGCGGCCGCGGCCGCCGAGGTCTCCCACCCGGCCAAGCAGGGCTTCGCCCAGTCGTTCTCCGTCTACGTCGACACCCTGCTGGTGTGCAGCGCGACCGCGTTCATCATCATCTCCACCGGCATGTTCAACACGTTCTCCGGGGACTACCCGGGCGCGGACACCGCCACCGAGGCCGACACCGTCGGTCGCGGCATCGGTGACCTCAGCCTGCAGGTCGAGCCCGGTCCGGGCTACGTCCAGGGTGGCCTGGACGCGGCCTTCCCCGGATGGGGCCCGACGTTCATCGCCATCGCACTCGCGTTCTTCGTGTTCACCACGATCGTGGCGTACTACTACATGGCAGAGGTCAACCTCACCTACCTCACCCGCAAGATGAAGAACCGCGAGGTCGCCCGCGCGCTGTTCCGCATCCTGCAGGCCCTGGTGCTGGTCTCCGTGGCCTACGGTGCGGTGACCTCCGCCGGCGCCGCCTGGGGCCTCGGCGACATCGGCGTGGGCTCGATGGCCTGGCTCAACGTCATCGGCATCCTGTTCCTGCAGGTGCCCGCACTGAAGGCGCTGAAGGACTACCGCGAGCAGAAGAAGGCCGGCCTGGATCCGCAGTTCGATCCGCGCAAGCTCGGCATCAAGAACGCGGAGTTCTGGGAGCGGCGGGCCGACGGGCACACGCTCCAGGGCCGCACCGGTGGCGAGCTCGAGGACGAGGACGTCAGGAAGTGATCCTCTGACCCGCGGGGTTCGGCCCGCCCCCGGCCATGAAGGGGCCCGCCCCCCCCCCCCCCCCCCCGCCCGCGCCCCGGGGCCCCGGGGGCCCCCCCCCCCC
>JAKDNE010000247.1 GCA_030451965.1 Brachybacterium sp.
TGCGAGGGAGAGGGCCGTGAACACGGTCGTGGCGAGCTGATGGGCGGCGAGCTGCACGTCGCCCAGGCGGGTGGCGACCACGGTCGCGGCGATCACGACCACGCGGAGGCCGAGCGTGCGCACGAACATCGGCACCGCGTCCCGGCCCACGGCCACGAGGTTCCCCAGATGCGGGGTCAGTGGGATGTCCTCCCGGCGGGCGCGGTGGATGATCACCCCCAGCAGCACGGTGACCATGCCCCACTGGCTCACGACGGTGCCGAGCGCGGAGCCCGCGATCCCCAGATCCAGGCCGAAGATGAGCATCGCATTCAGCGGGATGTTCACCAGTGCCCCGCCGACGGCCACCACCAGCGGCAGCTTCGCGTCCTGCAGACCGCGCACCAGACCGGTGGCGGCCTGGACGGCGAGCATCGCCGGCAGCCCGAACGCGCTGATGCGCAGATAGACCAGTGCCTCGGCGAGAACCTCCGGGGAGGGGCCGAAGGCGGCCAGCAGCGGCTCCCCGGCCACCACCAGCAGCACCGTCGACAGTGTTCCGACCACCAGCGCGAGCCAGCAGGCGTCGACCCCGCGGGAGATCGCCTCCCGGGTGCGGCCGGCACCGAAGGAGCGGGCCACCGCCGCGGTCGTGGAGTAGGCCAGGAAGATCGCCAGGCCCACGACCGTGGTGAGCACTGTCGAGGCCAGCCCCAGGCCGGCCAAGGAGGTGGTCGAGACCCGGGCGATGAACGCCGAGTCCGTGAGCAGGAACAGCGGCTCGGCCACCAGCGCCCCGAGGCTGGGGATCGCCAGTCGCAGGATGTCGCGATCGACGGTCCTCCGGGCGCGCTCCGCCCGGGGCTCCTCGGGAGAGGTCATCGGAGGCAGCCGACGGGACGGGGCGCGCCGGCAGGCGCAGAGGAAGGAGCGGAGTCGAGCACCCCCCTATTGTGCGACCTGGTCACCGACGTTCGTCGGATCCGAGTTCGCAGACAGCCGTGAGAGAGTTCCCTCGGAGGACTCGACGCCGCCCTCAGGGCACGGCGACGGGCCGGACCGCCACCCGTCGTGCACGATCCCGGAGGAGCAGGATGAACCGCCTCGCCACGCTGAGCCTGAACAACAGGTCCTTCATCGCACTGGTGTGCATCGCCGTGTCGATCATCGGCATCTTCATCATGACCACGATGCGCCAGGAGCTCATCCCCTCGGTCTCGCTGCCGCAGATTCAGGTGATGACCACTGCCCCTGGCTCCTCCTCCGAGCAGGTGCGGGACCGGATCACCGGTCCCGTCGAGCAGTCCGTCAGCGGGTTGGAGAACGTCGAGGGCACCTCCTCGAGCTCGCAGGCGGGCGTGTCGATGGTCACCGTCGAGCTCACCTACGGCTCCGACGTGGCTCGTGCCTCCAACCAGGTCGACGCCGCGCTGAACCGGATCGAGGGTCAGCTGCCGGAGTCCGCGGACCCGCAGGTCATCGCCGGCGGCACGAGCGATCTCCCGGCCGTGGTGCTGTCCGTCTCCTCGGACCTGGACCCCTCCGAGCTCGCCTCCCGGCTGAATTCCTCGGTCACCTCCGAGCTCGAACGCGTCGACGGCGTCTCCTCCGTGGCCGTGATCGGTGCCCCCGAGCAGATCGTGCGCATCACCCCGGACGAGGACGCCCTGGCGGAGAACGGACTCACCGAGGACGACATCTCCACCGCCCTGGACGCCAGCGGCCTCTCCCTGCCCGGCGGATCCGTCGTGGACGGGGACCGCACCCTGGACGTGGTGCTCGGCCAGGCTGTCGACAGCATCGAGAGCCTCGAGCAGATCGTGCTGATGCCCGCCGACGGCGGTGGTCAGGACGGGGAGGGTCCGGACGCGGCGCAGGGGCAGCAGCCCGCGCAGCCGGTCGCCCTCGAGGAGGTCGCCTCCGTCGAGCGCACTGTCCAGGACCCCACCTCGATCTCCCGCACCAACGGCCGTGAGTCGCTCGTGGTGATGGTGACCGCGACCGTCGACGGCAATGTCGTGGACGTCTCCGACGGCGTCGACGGCGTGCTCGCGGACACGCTCCCGGGAGTCGGCGGCGACGCGGAGGCCGACGTCGTCTTCGACCAGGCCCCCTTCATCGAGGAGTCGATCCTCGCGCTCGCCGAGGAGGGCCTGCTGGGTCTGCTCTTCGCCGTCGGCGTGATTCTGCTGTTCCTGCGTCGGGTGCGGCCGACGGTCGTCACCGCGATCTCGATCCCCACCTCGCTGCTGATCGCCTTCATCGGCATGTACGTCACCGGGTACACGCTGAACATGCTGACGCTCGCGGCGCTGACCATCTCGATCGGCCGCGTGGTCGATGACTCGATCGTGGTGATCGAGAACATCACCCGCCACTACGCCTACGGCAAGACCAGACGCAGAGCGATCCTCGACGCGGTGGGAGAGGTCGCGGGCGCCATCACCGCTGCGACCCTGGCATCCGTGGTGGTGTTCCTGCCGATCGCGCTGGTCGCCGGGATGGCCGGCGAGCTGTTCCGGCCCTTCGCCCTGACCGTCGGCATCGCGATGCTGTCCTCCCTGCTGGTGGCGCTGACCATCGTGCCGGTGCTCGCCTACTGGTTCCTCAAGGTTCCCAAGGGGCAGCAGGACCTCGATCCCGATGACGCCGCGCAGGTCACCGCGATCCGCGAGGAGGCGGAGGCGAAGGAGGAGGGCAGCTGGTTGCACCGGCTCTACGCACCGGCGCTGCGCCTGGTGCTGGACACCCTGCCCCGCCGCCTGCTCACCATCGGAGCGTCGATCCTGGTCCTGGTGGGCACCGTGTTCCTGATCCCGCTGATGAACATCAGCTTCCTCGGCGACACCGGGCAGAACATCGCCTCGCTCACGCAGACCCTCCCCGCCGGCAGCAGCCTCGAGCAGTCCTCGGACAAGGCCACCGAGAGCGAGGACGCGCTGCTGGAGCTCGACGGCGTCCAGACCGTCCAGACCACCATCGGCGGCGGCGGCTTCGGCTTCGGCGGTGCCAGCGAGAACGAGGTCAGCTTCTCGATCACCACCGATCCCGATGCCGACCAGGAAGCCCTGCTCGACACGATGGTGACGACCCTCGAGGACCTGCCGGAGCCCGGCAGCATCGAGGCCGCGGACATCGCCTCGCCCACCGGCTCCAGCTCCGTGGACATCCTCATCACCGGCCCCACCGCCGAAGCCCGCCAGGATGCGAACGACGCGCTCCTCGCCGAGCTCGATCCGCTGCCCGACGGCGTCTCCGAGGTCAGCAGCGATCTCCAGGCCGACCAGCCCACCGCGGTGGTGACTGTCGACCGGGAGGCCGCCGCGCAGCGCGGGCTCACCGAGGAGGCCGTGATCGGCATGGTCGCCCAGCAGATGTACCCCGGCGCGATCGGGACCATCATGCTCGAGGACAACGAGCTGGACATCTACGTCACCGGCGGCGAGAGCGTGGACACCTTCACCGAGCTGAAGGACCTGACGCTGATGGGGACGATCCCGCTGCAGGACGTCGCCTCCGTCGAAGAGGAGCTCTCGCGCCCCTCGATCTCCACCCAGGACTCCCTGGAGACCGTCACCGTCTCGCTCACCCCGGCGGGCGAGGACGTCGGGGTGGCGACCGATGCGGCGAACGACGCGATCGAGAGCGCGGAGCTTGCCGAGGGCGTCGAGGCCACCCTCGGCGGCACCGCCGCGGACATCAACGAGACCTTCGGCCAGCTCGGCATCGCCATGCTCGCCGCGATCCTCCTGGTGTACGTGCTGCTGGTGTGGATCTTCAAGTCCCTGATCCAGCCGCTGATCCTGCTGGTCTCGATCCCCTTCGCCGCCACCGGTGCGCTGGGGCTGCTGGCCCTCACCGGGGTTCCGCTGGGTCTGCCCTCGATGATCGGCCTGCTGATGCTGGTGGGCATCGTGGTCACCAACGCGATCGTGCTGATCGACCTGGTCAACCAGTACAGACGTCAGGGGATGGCCCTCGACGAGGCTCTCCATGTGGGCGCCGCCAAGCGTCTGCGCCCGATCCTGATGACCGCCGCCGCGACCATCTTCGCGCTGGTCCCGATGGCGCTGGGCATCACCGGCAACGGCGGCTTCATCGCCCAGCCGCTGGCCGTGGTGGTCATCGGCGGCCTGGTCTCCTCGACCCTGCTGACCCTGGTCATCGTGCCGGTGCTCTACCGCATCGCCGAGGGCCCGGGGGAGCGGAAGCGGGTGAAGGAGGAGACGCAGCTCGCGCAGCTGCGGGAGACCCGTGAGCGGGCCGAGGCCGAGAAGCGGGTCGAGCGCGAGCACACCATGGCCGCGCCCACCGTGGACTCCACGGGCACGGGAGAGGCGACCATGACGGACGCCGAGCAGCATCAGGGACGTCGTGGCTCCCTCAAGGAACGCGGCGGACTGCTGCGGATCCTGCGTGAGCGCCGACGCCGCTGACAAGCGACGGACGACGCCAATGTGTTGAGCGTCTCTGGACGATCGGTGAGGTCATACCGTCGACCACCCCTAGGGGCGTATTGTCCGAAATTATCTTTCGATCTAGTCTTCGTTCATTGGTATCTGTCTGAAGTGGTTGTGCCTGAGCTTGACGGTTCCGCATGGTTCCGCGAAGGGGGCCCGTGTGCGGGTGAGCGAAGACGGTTCGGCGGGGCGTGGCGCATGAAGCGGAAGGCTGGGGGCGCGGTCCTCGCGCAGGCGGTTCAGGCAGCAGTCAGTCTCGTCCTGCAGATCCTCGTCATCCGCCTGCTCGGTATCGAGGAGTACGGACGCTTCGCCATTCTTTACGGAGTGGTGATTTTGGCTACTGGCATGCTCACCGGCCTGGTGGGCGATGCGCTTGTCGTGCTCGACCGCAAGGAGCACTCGATACGTGCGGGTCTTCAGGGCGTTCTGGGTACCGCGGTCGCGGTTCTGGGCGCCGTTACAGGTCTGATGGTGGGTCTCACCAGATTTGGTTCAGTGCATGAGGCCATACTGTTCGCCGCCGTACTCGTCGCCTTCGGCGTTGAAGAGATTGTCCGCCGCCTCCTCATGGCAAATATGCACTTCGTGAGGGTTGCCATTGCGGATGTGCTCAGCTTTGCGATCGTGCTCGCAGTGGTCATCACCTTTCATGTCTCCGGCGTGCTGTCGTTGGCCGTGATCTTCGGAGGAATAGCGATCGGA
>JAKDNE010000248.1 GCA_030451965.1 Brachybacterium sp.
TAAACGGTCGTTATCTGGGGTGCGATGCGGGGCGACCGTGACGTCCAGCACGAGGCTGCCGGGCATCGGGAGTGTTCCTGGTGGACATGGTTACCTTGGGCTGTCCATCAAGCGGCTCGGGGCTGGCCCGTCATTGTTCCGGGTTCGACGATGTCCGTAGTCGCCCGAGGGCGTGTTCCAGTTGCTTCCGGAGTCGCTGGTTCTCGGCGGTGAGGTCGCGGACGCGCGCGTTGGCGACTTCGAGGCGGCGTAGCAAGGATGCATCGGTTGAACGTTGGGACGCAGGCAGCGGCGCGCCGGATCTGCCTCGTTGGAGGTTGCGCAGCCGTCGGATTTCGGTGCAGATGTCCTCCTGCGTGTAGAGCCAGGAGCGTGAGACCTGCGCCTTCTGGGCGACGATCTGGAAGGTGACCGCGCCGCCCTCGCGGTCGAGGTCGCGAAGAGTCTGGGTGGCTTTGGCGCGGGTGGTTTCGTGGCGCCGCTGGGCGGCGGCGGTCAGGTGGTGGCTGTTGTCGGCATGCATCAAGTGTTCGCCTCGTCGTCCGGGTCGTCTTCCAGCGTGGTGATGATCTGGTCGAGGTTTCCCAGGACCTGCTGATTCATTTCAGCCAGTCGTTGCTGGCCGCGGGCTTCGGCGGCGGTGATGATCTGCACGACCTGCTGGCGATGCTGGCGGTGCTCGGGCAGGAACTCGGAGGTGGTGATGAACATCGGGCAGCTCAGGCACGCGTTCGCGTGCGGGCAGGACTGCTGGACCGGCAGTCCGCAGAAGCCGTTGGGTAGGGCCTGGGTCGCTCGTCCCACTCGCTGCTTTGCCCAGGCCGCCTCGGCCAGGGGGCCGTTCGGGTCGAGGGTGACCGTCTCACCCTTGATGTTGACCTTCCGTGCGGCTTCCCAGTGCCGGCGGATCGTGGTGTCACTGAGCCGGGCGTAGTGGGCGGTCATGACGTGGGAGTCGTGGTCGAGAATCCGTCGGACGATTTCTTGGGGGACGTCGCGGTTGATCAGCCGGGTGCCCAGGGTGTGGCGGAAGTTGTGCGGGACGACGCGAACGGGCTGGCCGTGCTCGTCACGGACGTCGCAGCGCTTGAGCCAGCGGTGTAGCGCCTTGCGGTAGACCCCGTCACCCATCGGTTCGCGGCCGTCGTCATTGCGGGTGACTCGAGGGAACAACACTGCCGCACCACCTGGCCATTGCTCCTGGAGGCGGCGGCGCTGCGCCGCGATTACCTCGGCGAGGTCGGCGTCGATCGGGACCAGGGCTTCGCGTTTCATCTTGTGGTTGAGGTATCGCAGGTACGGTGCCCCCTCACCGTCGTAGATGATGCAGTCGGTTGGCAGTCGGACGGTGTCGGTGATGCGCAGCCCGCATCCCATCAAGATCAGCGTGATCAGCTCGTAGCTGGGGTTGTTCCACTTGGCGAGGTTGTCCGGGTTCTCCAGCTGAGCCATCACGGTTTCGCTGAGCGCACGGGGCATCCGTGCACCCTCCTTGGGAAAGTCCTCACTGAAGAACATCACCGTCGAAGGCAGGGAGTCATCCCAGCCGTGCTGTCGGATGCCGGTGAAGAACAGGTTGAGCTGACCGATCAGGTTGCGGTGTTTCGCGGTGCCCGAGCACCGGGCGTGCAGGTGAGCGAGGTAGCACTCCAACAGCTCTCGGTCCAGTTCCCCCAGCCCCTGGAGGGCAGGTACTGCCTCCGAGAGGAATTCGCCGAACCAGGCGATCGCCCGGTTGCCGGTGGAAACGCTGACCGCCCCGAGGCCCGAGGCCAGACGCCACCGAGCCCAGCGTTTCGCCAGGGCCTTGAGCCAGGGCTGTGGGATGCCCTCGAAGGTGATCCGGGCGAGCTGGCGGTCCTGGATGCCGAGCTCACGTAGCTGCCAGACATCGTTGCCGTACTGGGTGTCCCAGCTGTTGTTCGGGCGGGGTGCCCGGCGCCTGCGCCCTGGCCGCGGTGATCGTTCAGACGACAGCGGGATTGGTTCGCTCATAGCCGTACCTCTCGGCCGGTGAACCAGCCCGCTTCCTCCAGCGACTTGCGGGCGTCCTCGGTGCTCAGGTGCCCGTAGACGGCGGCGGTGGTGGTGATGTCGGCGTGGCCAAGGAGCTTGGAGACCACCTCTATCGGCACCCCGTCGCGCAGCATTCGGGTCGCGGCGGTGTGGCGGTACCAGTGCGGATCGAAGTCGACCCCGGTGCGTCGGCGTAGTCGCTTCACCAGGTCATAGGCGGCTGTGTAGGTCAAGGGGTGGCCGTGGGGCCGGCCCCAGAGGTTGACGAAGACGTAGTCGGAGTCTAGATCGCCGTACTCCAGGTGCAGGTAGTCGGCGTAGAGCCGGACCAGCTCCGCGCTGACCGGCACCGTCCGCGGGCTGCGTGACTTGGAGCGGGCACCGTTGTCATTGACCCGCGGCCGGACCGTGATTTGGGTCTCGGCTGCGGCGATGTCCTCGTGCCGCAGGCCCAGCGCCTCCCCGATCCGCATCCCGGTGTCGAACAGCACCGCGAAGAGGAACCGGTCCCGCAGATGGTCACAGGCATCGAGGATGGTCTGTGCCTCGGTGGCGGTGAGCACGCGCGGGAGTTTGCGCTCCGCGCTCAGGACGATGGCTCGCCGCGGCTGCGGTTTGCCCTTACTGATGTGGTGCAGGAACGGCTTCCACCCCGACCCACGGCTTCCGGCCGGCTGCCACGTCCTCAGCAGCTCTCCGAGGTCGATGCCGTGGCGCGCGGCGTGCTGGTAGAACGCGCTGAGTGCGGAGAGCTTTCGGTTGACCGTGGACTCGGTGCAGTGGTGCTCCACCGACGGAAGGACCCGGACCTTCCCGTCGCGCAGCTGCGGTGGGCGGCGCAGCCAGGCGACGAACTCGGCGACGTTCTCCAGCCGCACCTCACGCCAGTCCAAGTCCTGGCCGCCGAGGAAGACGAACCAGTCCTTCAGGTCGTGGGCATAGGCCTTGACCGTGTTCGGTGATCGCTCGATCTGGGTCAAGTACGCCAGGTATCGCTCGATCGGAGCGACCGGGGCGCCATCATCGGCCAGCACCGTCCACGACTCCACGGCATCGACCGGGGAAAGCACCCGCTGGACAAACATCGGATCATGCCTCAGCTCGGGCAGGACCGACCCGCACGTGGTCGGCTCGCCCTATCCGTCGGCCTGCGTGTTCAGGCATCCTGCTCGTCCTGGCGGTTGGCAGGTGCGGTAGCGGGCAGTCGGATCAGGGATGCCGTGCCGAGTAGGGCCAGGGCGATGGCTGCGATGATCATCGCGGTAGTGAACCCAGCCCGTTGGACACCGAATCCCGTGAGCAACGGCCCGCCGGCAAGGCCTGCGGCGTAGGCCAGGTTGTACAGCGAGTAGGACCCACCCAGAGTTGGTGGGGAGGAGCGGAAGCCTTGTTCGCTGATCATGGTCGTCGCCGGTGCCAATAGCAGAGCTGAGGAGACTCCGAGCAGGACCATGCCGATGCTGGTCTGCCAGAGTCCGCCTGCGAACCCGATCACAATGAGAGCCGCGGCGACATTGATGACACCGAGGCCGATCAGGAGCCGAGGCGGCGCGGTGGTCACGTAATAGCCCACGATCGGGTTGGCGATGATCGCCGCCAAGGCAGCGAGACCGAAGAGCAAGCCGATCGTCAGCGAGCTGGCTCCCAAGTGCACCGGCAGGACCGGCTCGACGCCGGAGAGTACAGCTGCACCGACCGCGACAGCGATCACGATCGAGATCGATCCCGGGACGCGCAGTACAGCAAGAGGCCCACCCACGTCGTCGGTGACTCGAGGAGAGCCCTTGACCAGGACGATGCGCAGCACCCCGTCGAACAGGGCGATCGCGGCGGCGAAGAGGAACGGGGATGCGGTGCCGAAGCGCTCGACGAGGAAGCCCGCCAGAGGCGGCCCCAGCAGCACACCCAGAGTGAGCGAGGAGATGGCGATACCCATGGCCTGTCCTCGCTTGTCGAAGCTGGTGGTCGCGGCGATCAGCGACAGCGCCGCCACCCAGGACATGCCACCGGCGATACCTTGGGCGAGCCGGGCCACCAACAGCAGCCAGTACGGACCGCCCGTGGCGAACAGCAGCGTCGCGGCGACCAGCCCGACCAGGCCGATGAGCAGCGGAGTTTTGGGGCCGTGACGATCGACTATGCGCCCGGCGAACAGGGTGGAGATGACCATCGCCACCGCGTAGGAAGAGAACAGCACTCCGGTGGCTGCCGGACCAGCCTCGACCACCGCGGGCAGCAACGGCAGGACGGGCACAGCGAGACCGTGGACGAGCATATCGGTGAACACCGCTGCTGATCCGACGATCAGCGCCCGCCCGGGAGTGGTCCCTCGTGCGGGCGAGGCGGAGTTGCGTGTGGTCATGTGCCTACGTCTTTCGAGAAGAGCAGCCCCCTGACCAGCGCCGCGGTCGCGGCGTCGAGGTGTTCGGGGAGCGGAAGGTCATCGGGTCGGGTCACCGCGGTCACGGTGAACCCTTGGAGGAGCACCAGCACCAGGCCCGCGACTGTCTCCGGTGGTACCGACACGTCGGCGTCTTCACGTAAGAACGCGGCGATCTGATCGCGCCAGGCGTCCAGCGCTTCGTGCTTGCGGCTGCTGTCATCGAGCGCCTGCGGAGCGACCAGGACCGTAGTGGAAGCCAGCGCACGGAACCGCTCATCACTTCGCAGCAACGTCACGTACCCAGCCAGCAAGGCGCTCAGCCGGTCCTTGGCAGTGGATAGCGCTGCCTCTTGGGCGAACAGCCGGTCTCCGTACTCCGACCAGCCCCACTCCAGGGCTTCGGCCAACAGCTCGGACTTGCTTCGGAAGTGATGGTTCACAGCACCACGCGTGAGGCCGGCACGCTCAGCCACACGCTCGAACGTCGCCCCCTGCCATCCCTTCTCCTCGAAGGACATCAACGCCGCCTCCAGCAGCGCCACGCGGGTCTTCGCCGCATCCTCGGCCGATCGCTTCATACATACAACCTAACACGTATGTAACCAACGCCCCAGGCCACATGGGTGAAATCTTCGTCGACAGCCTCGTCATAGACACCGTCCACGACACAGAACCGGAGATCACGTCATGGTGCGGGCCTTAGGACTCCAGATAACGACCGT
>JAKDNE010000249.1 GCA_030451965.1 Brachybacterium sp.
CGTGGACGCCTGGCATGTCGAGCAGGACCCCCTGGTCGCCGATCTGGCTCCCACCCGCGAGCAGCCGCTGCCCCTCCCCTGCGCCGCCATCCGGGCGGGACTCCGACTGCTGCTGCCCGATCGCGCACCGCGCATCGTGCTGGAAATGCCGGCGGGCCGTCTGCACTGGCGCACCACCCTGGGAGCGGATGCCGTGCTCACCAGCGACATCGACGACGGCTTCGTCGTCCGCGGTGCGACCGGCCGCCGCCTGCTCGCCCGCACCCTGCGGCAGCACGCACGGCTCGCCCTGCGGTGGCGCCGTCTGAACGCCCCGACGGCGCGCACCCTGCATAATGTCTCCAGCCCCGCCGCCTGGGAGCGGACCATCGGCGTGACGAGCGAGGAGGCCTGATGCCCACCCGCGAGAACACCCTGCGCCGTCGGATCCGCAGCACCGGGGGCAAGCTGCTGCGCCGTTACGGCCTGCTCCCGGGAGGGATGCCCGACGGCCTCGGGGACGACGAGAAGCTCTCCGGAGAGACCCTCGCCGGGGAGATCGTCGTGTACTTCCCCGACACCGCGGACAGCCTCTACCAGCTGCGCGGCTGGTACGGACCACTGCTCGAGCTGCATCGCGCCCAGGGCATCACCGTGATCTGCGCGGACTCCCGGGCCGCCGCCATCATCCGGCAGGAGCTCCCGGTCCCCGTCATCACGATCGCGCAGGACGCCACCCTGGACGCGATCCTGCTCCGCAGCGACACGAAACTGATCCTGTACATCAACTACAACCCGCTGAACACGGCGGCGCTGCGCACCCGGTCGGCACTGCACGTCTCCCTCCTGCACGGCGACTCGGACAAGGGCGTGTCCGTCTCCAACCAGGTGAAGGCCTACGACTTCTCCTTCGTCGCCGGGCAGGCGGCGATCGATCGCTTCACCCGGTACACGGCACTGTTCGACGCCGAGCAGCGTTGCCTGCCGGTGGGCCGTCCAAGCCTGGACACCGAGCCGCGCTCGGAGCATCCGCAGCGGCAACCCGATGCTCCCCCGGTCGTGCTGTACGCGCCAACCTGGGAGGGCGGGCAGTCCAGTGTGGCCTACAGCTCGCTGCTCACCCACGGCGAGGCGATCCTGCGTTCCCTCACCGGCGCGGGGATGAAGGTCATCTACCGCCCCCACCCGCTCACCGGCGTGCGGGTCCCCGAGTACGGCGAGACGGACCGACGGTTGCGCTCGCTCTCGGAAGAGATCGACCTCGCACAGGTCTCCGACGGCCAGGCGCTGTGGGCCGACTTCTCCCGCGCGGACCTGCTGATCTGCGACGTCTCCGCGGTCACCGGCGACTGGCTGGCGGCGGGCCGCCCGCTGCTGGTCACCCGGTCGGCGGAGGGAGGTTCACGCGATGCCACTACCGAGCTTCTGCGAACCGTCCGGCGGCTCGGCGCGGACGAGGCCGAGGACACGGGGCGGATCGCCCGGGAGCAGATCGACGAGGACCCGCAGGGAGCCCAACGTCTGGCGCTGACCGAGTACTACCTCGGGGACACGAGCCCGGGAGCCTCACTCGCCCGGTTCCTCACCGCGTGCCGGGACCTGTCCGCGCGCCGTGACGAACTGTGGGCACGCATCCGCGGGAACCAGGAGGGCCAGCGTAGCCCGGCGCACCGGCCACCGAAAATGGCTGGCCCAAAGCCTGTGCCGCCGCAGGATTGAGCCCTCGCCCCCAGACGGGTTCAGGCGCCGTCAACGGGGGCAACCGATTTCTGCTTGACTCTTCCGAATTCGTCTCCGGCACGGCTAGCGTGACGCGCTAGGTACAGGAAGTCATGGTGCTGAACCTGACTGCCCACAACAGCTCCCTGAACGCCCACAAGGTGCGCCTCGCGCATCTGAATCACATTCAGGTGCCGCAGGGCGGCTTCGAAAAACCGACGAGCTTCAATCCGTTCACCGCGTTGTTCGACTAGAACCTCGTCGCTGGGCAGGCCTCAATCGATCGTCACGCAACCGACGTTGTAATACTTCCACCGGAGAGGTTCGCGAACGTGGGCCGACATCAGGTCGACGTCGTCGCCCGGTCGGAACCCGAGAGCTTGCCGGTGCTTACGGTGCAGAACGCACCACCTTTGAGGGCACTGCGCCGACACCAACTACGGGTCCCGACCTACGCAAGCCAACATCTTCCAAGATCTCTCATCCCGGGAGAGGACCGAGTTGTTTTGTGCACCCTCGCACAGCAACTACAACCACGCAGTGCTCAAGAGCGGATCCGGGAGATCTGACGAGCTGCTGGTGCACGCCTCCAAGCCGTTGAGAACACGGTCACGCGCGAGTGCCATCGGGAATCGTTCGTCCCCGAGCAGTACACCGAGGACTTCATCGGCGCTGACCGCCGCGTGATCTTGGAGAGTGGCTGGTCCACTCTCTCCCTGCGCACCCCGTTCGACGGCGAGGTGGACGGTTCACAACCACGAGGAGGACGGGGAACGGACCGGCAGCTCCGTCAGGGACGCCGTGGGCGATGCTGACGACGTCAACGGCCCACAGGGCGGTTCCACATCGGAGTGACGGCGGCGCCCCGCGCGCCTGCGGTGACGCGGGCGACGCCCGCTGACCGTCAGGGGCCGGGAGGCCTGACCTGATGCACGGTCGCGCCGCCGTACCGAGCGGAACGCTGTGAACTGGCGGTTTGTCGATCGGGTTGAGCGATTCGGGATACTAACGGAGTGGCGTTCGTGCGGAAGGTGAGGACCGGGTCGGGAGCGACTGCGGTCCAGGTCGTCCAGAAGCGCCACGGGAAGCTGGAGATCATCAAGCACGTTGGCTCTGGCCATAGCCCGGTCGAGGTCGCACTGCTGGTCCAGCGGGGCCGCGAGATTCTCCAGGGCGAGCAAGAAGCCCTCGACCTCGGCGTTGGGCCCGGGGCCGATACCGCGCTGGCGAGGTCCGGACAGCGGCAGCCCGCGCTCCTCCCGGATGCTCCGTCTCCAGCGAGCCCGCCTGCTGCAGCAGGTCCCGACGGTGTTCACGTGGTGGGGACCACCAGCGACGTTCTTTGGTCCACGCTACGAGCCGCTTACTCGCGCCTGGGCTTCGGGGTCGTCGAGGACGAGGTCTTTGAGCAAGTCGTGCTCGCTCGCCTGGTGGAGCCGACCTCGAAGCTCGATACGATCCGCGTGCTCAAGGGGCTGGGCGTGGAACCACCGCATCACACGACGATCTATCGCCACCTCCGCCAGGCCCAGGACCAGCACTACCGCGACCAGATCGCCACGAAGTGCTTCGAACACGCCGCCACCAGCGGCGACATTTCTCTGGTCCTCTACGACGTCACCACGCTCTACTTCGAGGCAGAGTACGAGGACCGACTGCGGAAGGTCGGCTACTCCAAGGAGCGCCGGGTGGATCCGCAGATCGTGGTCGGGCTACTGGTGGACCGGGCCGGGTTCCCGCTGGAGATCGGCTGCTTCGAGGGCAACCATGCCGAGACCCGCACGATCGTGCCGATCATCAAGCAGTTCCAGGCCCGCCACAACCTCGCCGACATGGTCGTCGTCGCCGACGCCGGGATGCTCTCCACCAAGAACCTGACCGCCCTGGACGACGCAGGTTTGAAGTTCATCGTCGGCTCGAGACAGGCCAAAGCCCCAGGTGACCTCGCCAATCACTTCCACTGGAATGGGGACGCGTTCGAGAACGGGCAGCTGATCGACACGATCACGCCCCGCCACGGGAACACGAAGACCGAACAGAAACGGCAACGACGTGAGCCGGTCTGGGACCCGGAGGAGCATCCCGGGCATTGGCGCGCGGTCTGGGCGTTCTCGAAGAAGCGCGCCACCCGGGACGGGCACACGCTGACCGCGCAGGAGAACCGCGCCCGCGCCGTGATCGACGGGGACGCGGCGGTGAAGTCGACCAGGTTCGTGAAGACCACCGCCGCAGGCCGGACCCTCGATGAGGCATCCCTCGAACGAGCACGAGGACTGGTGGGATTGAAGGGCTACGTCACCAACATCCCCGCCAACGTCATGCCGCCTGCGGAGGTGCTCTCGAGCTATCACGACCTCTGGCAGGTCGAGCAATCGTTCCGCATGAGCAAGAGCGACCTGCAGGCCAGGCCCATGTTCCATCGGCAACGCGAAGCGATCGAAGCCCACCTGACCATCGTGTTCACTGCGCTGGCCCTCGCGCGGTTCATGCAGAACGCGACCGGACTGAGCCTCAAACGGATCATCACCACGCTGCGCCCGATCCAGTCCGCGCTGCTCCAAGCCGGCGATCACACCCAGCTGATCCCGCCCCAGATCCCCGAGAACGCCGCCACGATCATCGAGCAGATCACCGGGAGATCGGGACACTAAGCAAATGCATCAACTCAGGTCTCCCTGCGCACCCCGTTCGACGGCGAGGTGGACGGTTCACAACCACGAGGAGGACGGGGAACGGACCGGCAGCTCCGTCAGGGACGCCGTGGGCGATGCTGACGACGTCAACGGCCCACAGGGCGGTTCCACATCGGAGTGACGGCGGCGCCCCGCGCGCCTGCGGTGACGCGGGCGACGCCCGCTGACCGTCAGGGGCCGGGAGGACTCCAGCCAACCCGTCAGCGCTCTGCGGTACCCAAGTTGGCGTTTTTCTGCACTGTGGAATCCGCGTCGGCCTTCTGTAGCTCCTCGGCCTCCGCGGCTTTCTTTACGGTCTTCGCCTGGGAAGCTTTCTTGGTTGCGCGGACGAACTTGCTATATTCCGCGCACACCTCCTCGGCCGGCCCGTCCATCACGAGCTTCCCCTGATGCACCCACAGTACTCGAGAACATATAGATTTCACGGTCGCGAGCGAGTGGCTGACCAGGAATACGGTGCCGGCAGCATCGCGGACCTCGTTGATTCGCGCCTTGCTCTTGGCCCGGAACCCTGCATCACCCGTGGAGAGAGCTTCGTCGATCATGAGGATGTCCGGTACGGCGCTGGCGGAGATCGCGAAGCGGAGCCGCGCTCCCATGCCGGAGGAGTAGGACCCCATCGGCATGTTCACGAAGTCACCAATCTCGGCGAAGTCAACGATGTCATCGTACCGGTCCTTCACCTCCTGCTGCGTCAAGCCGAGGGCGAGGC
>JAKDNE010000250.1 GCA_030451965.1 Brachybacterium sp.
TGGGGATGGGCGATGCTGACTGGGACAAGCCCCAGATCGGGATCGCCAGCTCCTGGAACGAGATCACCCCCTGCAATCTGTCGCTGGACCGTCTCGCGCAGGCGGCGAAGGAGGGCGTGCATTCCGGCGGCGGGTATCCGCTGCAGTTCGGCACCATCTCCGTCTCCGACGGGATCTCGATGGGGCACGACGGCATGCACTACTCGCTGGTCTCCCGCGATCTGATCGCCGACAGCGTCGAGACGGTGATGAGCGCCGAGCGGCTGGACGGCTCGGTGCTGCTGGCCGGGTGCGACAAGTCCCTGCCGGGCATGCTGATGGCCGCCGCCCGCCTGGACCTGGCCAGCGTGTTCGTCTACGCGGGCACGATCATGCCGGGCCGGGCGAGCCTCTCCACCGGCGAGGAGAAGGAGGTCACCATCATCGACGGCTTCGAGGCCATCGGCGCATGCGCGCGGGGGCTGATGAGCCGTGAGGACCTCGGCCGCATCGAACGCTCCATCTGCCCCGGCGAGGGCGCCTGCGGCGGCTACTACACCGCCAACACCATGTCGACGGTCGCCGAGGCGATCGGGATGTCGATCCCCGGTTCGGCCACTCCCCCCTCGGCCGATCGTCGCCGCGACGCGGATTCTCGTCGCGCGGGCGAGGCCGTGGTGGAGATGCTGCGGCAGGGCATCACCAGCCACGACATCATGACCAAGGCCGCCTTCGAGAACGCGATCGCAGTGGTCCAGGCCTTCGGCGGCTCCACCAACGCGGTGCTGCACCTGCTGGCCATCGCCCACGAGGCCGATGTCGACCTCAGCCTCGACGATTTCGCCCGCATCGGCGCGAAGGTGCCGCACCTCGCCGACCTGAAGCCCTACGGCCGCTACGTCATGAACGACGTCGACCACGTGGGCGGCATCCAGGTGGTGATGAAGACCCTGCTGGACGAGGGGTTGCTGGATGGCGACTGCCTGACCGTCACCGGATCCACGATCGCCGAGAACCTCGAGGTGCTCGCTCCGCGCCCGGCCGACGGGAAGGTGCTGCGCCCCGCCTCGGCACCGATCGCGCCCACCGGCGGCATCACGATCCTGCACGGCTCCCTCGCCCCGGAGGGCGCGGTGGTGAAGTCCGCCGGCTTCGAGGCCGACGTCTTCGAGGGCACCGCCCGCGTCTTCGAGCGGGAGCAGCACGCGCTGGACGCCCTGAACGACGGCACGATCACCCACGGCGACGTGGTGGTGATCCGCTACGAGGGCCCCAAGGGCGGGCCCGGAATGCGCGAGATGCTCGCGATCACCGGCGCGATCAAGGGCGCGGGCCTCGGCAAGGACGTGCTGCTGATGACCGACGGCCGCTTCTCCGGCGGCACCACCGGGCTGTGCGTCGGCCACATCGCCCCGGAGGCGGTGGACGCCGGACCGATCGCCTTCGTGCGCGACGGGGACCGGATCCGACTCGACGTGGGCACCGGCAGTCTCGATCTGCTGGTCGACGAGGAGGAGCTCGCCGGCCGCCGCGAGGGCTGGGAGCCGCTGCCGCCGAAATTCACCAAGGGCGTGCTCGGCAAGTACGTGAAGCTCGTGAAGTCGGCCTCGACCGGCGCGATCCTCGGGGACTAGGGCTCCGAGACCACGAGGACGAGCGACCCCACGTATTCGGGCAGGGTGCGCAGTGCGCCGTGCCTCGCATCCCAGGCACCGCTGGCGAGATCACGGCTCAGCTCCTGCATGAAGCGCTCCGTGGCGTCGTCCGACACGAAGCTCCATGCCGAGCAGGAGAGCCGAGCTCCCGGATCGAGCAGAGCCTCGGGCCGGCCGTAGTAGGCCTCGTTGAAGCCATCGGTGCAGTCCAGCGGAATGGGGACGAGGGTGCTGCGGGAGTGCCCGCCGAGCCCCGTCTCGAGCTCGTCGAGCCCCGGATAGCGACGGGCCTCGGTGACGGTCACCTCCGGGGCGTACTCGGTGAGCCAGAAGTCCTCCACCCGTGGCGGATCGCACGTCAGGATCACGACCGGCCCCCGGGCGACCCGGCGCATCTCGCGCAGTCCGGCCGCGGTGTCCTGCCACTGGTGGACGCTGAAGGTGGTCATCGCGGCGTCGAAGGAGTTGTCCTCGAAGGGCAGACTCTCTGCGGTCCCGTCGAGAGCGGGCGAGAGGTGCGCGGGGCGCTGTGCTCGCATCGACTCCGAGGGCTCCACCGCCGTGACCTGACGGTCCGTGGGCTCATAGGAGCCGGCGCCCGCACCGATGTTCAGCACCGTGCGTGCGTCACCGAGCGCCTCGGAGATCATCTCGGACAAGCGCGGATCAGGTCGCCGGTATCTCGAATACGAGGTGCCGATCGTCCCGTAGTCCGCGTCGCCCGCACTGCCGTCGGAGGCTCTTCTGCTCATGGCGTCAACCTGATCCCCCTCATGGGGGCGTCAACGGCGACGGGCGCGGTATCAGCGCCGACAGGCGCCGATCGCGGCGTGGGGCCGAGAGCCAGGATCGTGTCGACGCTCGGTGCCGAGGGCCGCGAAGCCGGCCCCTCGAGCGGCGACGCCATAGTGCCGGTCGGCGTAGTCCAGGGCGCGAGCACCGTGGGCCTCTATGGCTGATGCGCGAGGACTGTACCGCCCGGATATCGTGACCGGATGAGCATCGAGCACGAGCAGCCGCTCGAGGGCGGCAACGCGACCGAGGGCGTCGTGCGCATCGGTGAGACGGTGCGCAAGCCCTGGGGGCCGACGACACCTGCCGTGCACGAGCTGATGCGCGCGGTCGCCGCCGCCGGCGTGGACGTGCCCGCCGTCCGGGGTCGGGACGGGCAGGGCCGGCAGGTGCTCGAGTTCGTGCCCGGCATGCCCGTGCTCCAGGTCCCTCCGCTGAGTCCCGCTGAGCTCGAGAGGGTGGGCGGGATGGTCCGGTCCATCCACGATGCCAGCGAGGGCTTCGCCCCGACCGCCACGGCGCCGTGGGAGCCGCTGCTCCCGGTGCCGGAGGGCCCACCGGACCTGATCTGCCATGGGGACCTCGCACCGTGGAACCTGATCCTCGGCGAGCGCTGGGTGTTCATCGACTGGGACGGTGCCGCACCGAGCACCCGGCTGTGGGATCTCGCGTACTCCGCGCAGGCCTTCACCCTGAACGACGCCAGCGAGGAGCCTGCCGCGGCCGGCCGGAGGCTGGCGGCCTTCGTCGATGGATACGCCGCTGACGCCGCGCTGCGGGCGAGGCTGCCGCGCATGATGGCCGTCCGCGCCGAGGCCATGTGGGCGATGCTGCGCGATGCCGCTCGGGAGAGCCGCGAGCCCTGGGGCACGATGTTCTCGTCCGGCCACGGCGAGCATTGGCGAGGGATCGCCGACCACGTCAGGCGGCACGAGGCCGAGTGGGTGAAGGCGCTCGACGACCCCGGATTCCCCCACTGACCGCCGCCGTGGTGGGCGAGGTGACCGTATCCCGACTCCGTGGACTGTCCCACCCCGTCCCTAGTCTCGGAACATGTCTTCCTCGGGTTCGATCCTCGCGCACCCCGCCTCGGGCGGCACCGCCCACACCGAGCGGGAGACGATCCGCGCCCTCCTGGTGGAACGACGGCCGGATCTCGAGCGTCGACTGATGGTCGGTCCGAGCGGTGCGCTGCTGATCCCGCTGCCCACGGGGGGCAGCATCGAGATCGGCCGGATGCGCCGGCGCGGAACGGCCCGCTGGGTGGTGGTGACCCCCTCGGCCGATGGGGCGGCGCTGCGGGAGCCGACGAGTCTCGGGGCCGTGGTCCGCACCGCACTGGGCGCCCTGCGGGAGGTCGAGGCGCAGCGCTGAGCCTCGGCGCCGGTTCCGTCAGCACCGGGTGATGAGCTCCGCGAGCATCCGGATCTGGGCATCGAGGATGCGCTCCCCGATCGCCGCGGCATCGGCTCCGAGCTGGCCGAACACGTGCGCGCTGATCACACCGACGAGGCTGCTCCATACGGTCAGGGCCGCGAATTCCGTGGCCGGGGTGGTCTCGACGCCGAACTCGGCCAGATGGCTCTCCAGGAGTGCAATGACCTCCGGGGCGAGGTCCGCCTCTCCCGGTGCGACCCTCGCCCCGTCATCACCCTGCTCTGCAGCATCTGCCGCGATGCGCAGCACCACCTGCATCACGCGCGTGCCGTCGGCATTGGTGGTGTCCGCCGGAGCCGAGTAGTCCCGGACCGGGGTGCCGTAGAGGAGCGTCCATCGCTCGGGGTGCGTGATCGCCCACGCGCACATGGCGTCCCCGAGGGCGAGGAAGCGTGCGCGGGGGTCCCCGCCCGTTCCCGCTTCGGCCGTGGCGACAGCGGCATCCACGGTGTCGGCCAGATCTGCGTAGGCATCGGAGATCAACAGCGTGAGCAGCTCGTCCCGACTGCCCACGTAGCGGTAGATCGCCGAGGAGACCATCCCCAGACCACGGGCGATCCCTCGCACGCTCAGCCCCGTCGCACCCTGCTCGACGAGCTGGGCGTTCCCGAGCTCGATGATCTGCTCCATGGTGCGCGCACGCACGAGAGCCCGTGGGCCGACAGGACGAGGTGCGGAAGCCATGAACGCATCCTCCCACATCCAGAGAGCGGTGCTCTTGACTTGAAACCGAGAGCGGTGTTCACTAATTCCACCACATTGAGAGCAGTGCTCACATTCCGGAGGTCCTCATGCATCACCTCGTCATCGGAGAAGGCCAGATCGGCCGCGCGATCATCGACCACGCCCTCGCGGACGGAGACACGGTCACCGTGCTGCGCCGCACCGCGAGGGCACCAGAACCCGGCATCCGTCATCTCACCGGGGATCTCCTCGACTCCGGCGTGCTCGAGGAAGCAGTCACCGGGGCCGATGCGATCCACGCCTGTTTCCACGCTCCGTACGACGCGCGCATCTGGGCGCGGGAGCTGCCGCCGCGGGAGCTCGCGGTGCTGGATGCCGCGGCTTCCGTGGGCATCCCGGTGGTCTTCCCGGAGTCGATGTACGGCTTCCAGGGCAGGGCGTCGAATCTCGTCGAGGGATCTCCCCCGTCGCCTCGCGACGCCAAGGGCGAGGTGCGAGAGCAGCTTCTCGCGCAGCCGGTCAGCCGTCTCCGCGCCTACCGGGACCGCC
>JAKDNE010000251.1 GCA_030451965.1 Brachybacterium sp.
GGTGGCCGGCAGCAGCACCTCGTCGAAGAGGGCCATCGCGCGGGCGGCCCCGATGCCGTCCTCGGTGATGGTGGCGCCGACGTCGTCCTGCAGGTCGGCAGCGCTGCGCGCGGTGGTCTTGGGGTCGGTGGCGACCGCGGTGTGGGAGGCCGCCCAGTGCAGGGCGAGGCTCACCGCCTCCCGCTCGTCACCCCAGATCTGCGAGAGCTCCCGATGGCTCTGCAGGGCGTCGGAGGCGTCGGAGAACGCGCTGCGCTCGGCGGACGCCGCCGAACCGGCGGTGGTCTCCCGTGCTGCCGAGTCGTCCGGGGCGGCGGAGAGGTGGGCACGGGACGGTGCGGGCTTCTGCATCACGTCGAGCATGGTGTCATGCAGCGGGCCGGCGAGGGAGCCTTGAGGAGGGCCACGCACCGCGAGGGCCCTACCCACCGCAGAGAGGGCGCGGCCTCCCTCCTCATGCGCACCGACCACGTCGACGAGCGAGCGCGGGCGGGGTAGCGTCGCTCCCATGGACGCCGTAGACATCCTCCGTGACCTCTCCTCCCGCCCCCGCGCGGCGGCCGCCGCCCTGCGCGACCACCTGAACCCGGTGAGCCTCAACGCCCGCCCCGGCGGGCACGACAACTCCGTGGCCTGGCTGCTCTGGCACACCGGCCGCGAGATCGACGTGCAGCTGGCAGGCCTCACCGGGGACGAGCAGCTGTGGACGGCGCGCGGCTTCGATGCCCGCTTCGCGCTCGGCCAGGTGGGGGACACCGTGGGCGTCGGCCACTCCTCCGCCGAGGCGCGCCGCATCCTGGTCGATGACGGCGAGGGGCTGCTGGAGTACGTCGATGCCACGCTCGCCGCGATCGAGCGGTACCTCGAGATGATCACCGCCGCGGACCTCGAGGACGTGATCGACGCGCAGTGGGACCCGCCGGTCACCCGTGGCGCGCGCCTGGTGAGCATCGTCGATGACGCCATCCAGCACCTCGCCCAGGCCGCCTACGTGCTCGGGATGCCGCTGCGCGACTGAGCGGTGCTGCGCGACTGACCGCCGCGCTCCGCGGCTCAGACCAGCTCACGCTCGATCCGCTGCAGATAGGCGAGACCGACCGGGGTGAGCGCGAAATCCTGCCGCTTCGCGCCGGTGCGGGCCACATCGACCTTCTCGAGGTGGAGCACCCCGGAATCGGCGAGCCGCCGCAGGGTGCGGTAGAGGCCGCGGTCGGTGAGCGTCCAACCGGTCGCCTCCGCGAAGCGGGGTGCGATGGCGGCGGCCGGGACCGGACCGTGCTCCCGCACGATTCGCAGCAGCGCGAGCGTGGTCGCCGACTTCTTGTAGACCTCGACCCAGGAGCGAGCCAGCTCCTCCACCCACTCGGCGTCCTCCGGGGCAGGAGAATCCAGGGCCGTCACGGGCGCGGTCCCTCGAAGCCGCGCTCGCCCAGAGCCGCAATGCCGTGGGCGATCAGGCCGATCCCCCAGAAGCCCGCCATGCCGAAGGTGGCGCCGAACCAGCCCGCGTCCAGCGCGAGGTAGCCGTCGCCCTGGATCGCCGGCGAGGCCGAGGCGATCAGGATGTAGGCGTGCAGCAGGTAGCCGGTGTTGACCATCGCATACGTGAGTGCGTGGGCCACCAGGCGTCCGTAGCGGACCCGGCCCAGCGACCGGCCGAAGACGAGCAGGTAGACCGCGTATCCGATGGCGATCACCACCAGGGGGAGCGTGGTCAGCACGGTGATGTGGTTGCCACCGAGCACGATGAGCAGATGCACCACCGCGGTGGCCCCGAGCACGCAGAGGGCGTAGGGGAGCAGGCTCGCGTGCGCGCGACCGATCCCGGATTCGGCACCGATCGGAGGGGGTGTGGATGCGATGGTCATGGCGGCCCTCCTGCGGGGCAATGGTTGTGTACCAATGGTGCAGTGCGTGGTAGAACTGTACCTGTGGTGCACTGCCCGGTGTCAAGGGGTCGGCGAGCCCGCGCGGCGGAGGCGGCGGGAGAGCGGGCCGACGCTGCGGCGCCGTGGTGACGACTGCTCCTCCCCAGCGGCCTCCCCGCCGCCGCCCCATGACCCTCGTCCCCCGCAGGGTCAGGTGGGTGTCCCTCCTGCGCAGGACTTCCTACACTGGCCCGGTGACATCCACCGAAGCCTTCGAAGCCGGGCCCGACCGCGGCCTGGAGCGCACCCCGCCACAGGATCTCCCCGCCGAGCGCGGCGTGCTGGGCGGCATGATGCTGTCCAAGGACGCGATCGCCGACGTCGTCGAGACCGTCCGCGGCCACGACTTCTACCGCCCCGCGCACGAGATGATCTTCGAGGCGATCATCGACCTGTACGGCCGCGGCGAGCCGGCGGACCTGGTCACCGTCTCGGACGAGCTCTCCAAGCGCGGCGAGCTGGCGCGGGTGGGCGGCGGCGCCTACCTCGCGGACCTCATCGACATGGTCCCCACCGCCGCGAACGCCGGCTTCTACGCCGAGATCGTGGTCGAGCGCGCCACCCTGCGTCGCCTGGTCGAAGCCGGCACCCGCATCGTCCAGCTGGGATTCGCGTCCGACGGCGGCGAGGTCGACGAGGTCATCAACGAGGCACAGGCGCAGATCTACGCCGTCACCGAGCGCGGCCAGAGCGAGGACTTCCTCCCGCTGGGTGAGGTGATCGACGAGACCCTCAACACGATCGAGGCCACCCAGAACCGCGGCGGCCAGGTCACCGGTGTGCCCACCGGCTTCGCCGAGCTCGACGACCTCACCCAGGGCCTGCACGGCGGTCAGATGATCATCTTCGCCGGCCGTCCCGCCATGGGCAAGACGACCCTCGGCATGGACGTGCTGCGCTCCGCGTCGATCCACAACGGCAAGACCTCGGTGATCTTCTCGCTGGAGATGGACAAGACCGAGATCACGATGCGACTGCTCTCCGCAGAGGCGCAGGTGCCGATGAACCGGATGCGCGACGGCTCCATGGACGACCGCGACTGGCAGGCCATGGCGCGGGCGATGAGCCGGATCGCCGATGCCCCGCTGTTCATGGATGACAGTGCGAACATGTCCCTGATGGAGATTCGGGCGAAGTGCCGCCGGCTCAAGCAGAAGCACGATCTGAGCCTCGTGGTCATCGACTACCTGCAGCTGATGAGCTCGGGCAAGAAGGTGGAGTCCCGACAGCAGGAGGTCTCGGAGTTCTCCCGTGCCCTGAAGCTGCTGGCCAAGGAGATCGACTGCCCCGTCATCGCGATCTCGCAGCTGAACCGTGGCAGCGAGCAGCGCACCGACAAGACCCCGATGATGAGCGACCTGCGCGAATCCGGCTCGATCGAGCAGGATGCCGACGTCATCCTGCTGATCCACCGCGAGGACTACTACGAGAAGGAGTCCGCGCGCGCCGGCGAGGCGGACCTCATCATCGCCAAGCACCGCAACGGCGCCACCAAGACGATCCCGGTCGCTTTCGAGGGCCACTACTCCCGGTTCAAGGACATGGCGGGCAGCGGCGGCTTCAGCGGCTGAGCGGATGCCTTCTGCAGCGCCCGAGGGCACGACCTGCCGAGCACAGCGGCTGCGGGCGGCCGACGGGGCACCCGTTCACGCAGCGAGTTCCACGGCGCTGCGGCAGAGGGCATCCACGCAGTCCGCGAGACGGAATCCTGCCCCTCCCGTGGTCGCAGCGATGCGTTCCGGGTCAGCGTCGGCATCATCGGTCGCGGCAGTGACGGTCCGGATCGAGAGGTGCTCGAGCATCGCGGGCCAGCGAGCCTGGACAGGCCGTCCCTCGGCGTCGACCACGGCGAAGCGTCGTCCCCGCGACATCCCGGCCGGGGTGTCGGGAACCAGCCGCAGGCCGCCTTCGTGGACCATCACATGGTGACGGCGGCACAGCAGTGCGAGGCCGTCGATGTCGGTGGACCCGCCTCCTGACCAGGGGACCACGTGGTGGGCGTCGAGATGCTGGGACTGATGGCAGCCCGGGAAGCTGCACGTCGTATCGCGCAGGCGCAGCGCGCGGCGCTGAGCCCGTGAGGCGAGGCGCCGTGATCTGCCCAGATGGAGGATCTCGCCGCCGGCATCGGTGATCGTGATCGCGATCTCGCCGGTGCAGGCGAGGCGCTCGGCGGTGCGTGTCTCCAGCGGACCCGCACCGAGCGCGCCGCAGATCTCGGGCGTTTTCGCGGGAACGTCGAGCGGGACCGGCTCCACAGCGAGCCCGGTGGCGGGCGGTGGCTCGGCGGGAGGCGTTCCCGCGGGAACGTTCTGCGCGAGAGCTTCGGCGCTGACCTGGACGATCACGAGATGGCGGTCCGCTCCGGAGCGATCGTCGGGCTCCGCGTCGAGGAAGGTGCGCGCGATATCCAGCAGGGCGTCGGCCTTGCGCTGCTCCAGGGTGGGCGCCGCGGTGATCTCGGCGGCACGCTCTGCGGCTTCCTCCGCCGAGAGCTGATCCGCATGGGGGATCGTCCGCGCGGAGGCGCTGTTCGCGAAGCCTCCGCTCGCCGGTCCCTCGGCGTCCGGATCGATCTGCGGCGGCTCGGTCCCGTCACGGGCCAGGGAGAGGTCGAGGGCGGTGATCACCTCGGCGCCCATCTCCGCGGGGAGCAGTGCCCGGATCTCCACCATCCCGTCATCGCGGACCTGCCAGCGCGCCTGGCGCTCGGCGTCCTGGCCGAGCCGGCTGCCGTCCACCGCGCGGAAGGAGGCGATGGTGCGGGCGAGCTGCGAGGCCGTCATGGAACGGGCGAGATCCACGAGGAGGGCCTCCTCGGCGCGGTCGACGACGCGGGTGATCTCACGGACCTTCGAGTAGGACAGCCGTCCGGCGCGGAACTCGGCGACGGTCAGCGGCATCCCCGGCAGCGCGCGGGCCACCCGGACGTGCTCCCGAGCGGTGCCGGGGGACATCGAGCAGGACCAGGACAGCCAGTGCGCCGTGGACTTCAGGCCGCCGAACCAGCCGAGCCCTCCGCGGGCGTCGAACTCGCCGACCATCAGGAGCAGCTCGCACGTGGCCTCGGCGATCATCGCCGCCTGCTGCTGGATCCGTGCACCGAGCTTCTCTGCAGCGGGCCGGGTGAGCCGGGCGCGAGCTTCGGGCTCGGGAGGGGGCGAG
>JAKDNE010000252.1 GCA_030451965.1 Brachybacterium sp.
CAGGCCGCCCCGGTCGTGGACGGGGTCACCCTCGCCTCCGTGCACGCCGCCAAGGGCCTGGAGTGGCCGGTGGTGTTCGTGGTCGGCGCCAGCGACGGCCTGCTCCCGATCTCGATGGCCAAGACACCAGCCGAGGTCGAGGAGGAGCGGCGCCTGTTCTATGTCGCCCTCACCCGTGCCCGCGACCTGCTCACCGTGAGCTGGTCCGCCGCCCGCACCCCCGGCGCCCGCGGCTCGCGCAAGGCGTCCCGCTTCCTCGACGGGGTCCTCGCCCATCCCGAGGCCCCGAAGACCTCCCCGGGCGCCGGGCAGCGCCGCACTGGCCGCCGCTCGGCGACGGTGTACGCGGAGTGCCGGGTGTGCGGGCAGGGGCTGGTCGCGCCGCAGGAGCAGCGGCTGGGCCGGCACGCGGGATGCCCGTCGACCGCCGGGGAGGGGCTGCACGCCACGCTGCGCACCTGGCGACGCGAACAGGCACGGCTGCGCGGCACCCCGCCCTATGCGATCCTCACCGACGCCGCGCTGGACGCGGTCGCCGAACGCTCTCCGCGCAGCGAGCAGGAGCTGCTCGAGGTCCCGGGCATCGGCCCCGGCAAGGTCGCGAGCTTCGGCACGGACCTGCTCGAGCTGCTCGCCGCAGGTGCCGAAAAACCCTGAAACCGCAGGTCAAAAAATAGTTTTGCGTACTGCTGAACGGGTGTAGAGTTTCACTCGTCAATCGTCCACAGACGTGGTCCGGGACACCGGGACGCGCGCATACGAAAGGGGGTGGCCTCAGTGATCGATATCTGGAATCTCGCAGGAGCAGGCCTGCGCCCCCTCGGCGCGCCCTCCCTTCTGCCGCGCGAACGGGGCAATGCCCCCGCGGTGCTCAGCCTGAGCTGACGAGGTCCTCCCTCGCTTCGGGTGCGGCACCGCCGCCGCGCCCCCGTCCCTCGGGCGGGTCCTTCCTGACGGACTTCGAAGCAGCGAGACGATGACTTTTCTTCTGACAACTTTCCTGAACCCTGCGGACACCTCCGCGACCATGCTCCCGTGCCATGACACGGACGCCGCCGACCTCTTCTTCTCCGAGCGCCCCGCAGACCTCGAGCGGGCCAAGACCCTGTGCGCGGGCTGCCCACTCATCGAGGAATGCCGTCAGGGAGCCCTTGACCGGGCCGAGCCCTGGGGCGTGTGGGGCGGCGCGATCTTCGAGACCGGTCGCATCATCGCGGTCAAGCGCGGCCGCGGCCGGCCCCGGAAGAACCGGGAGCAGGAGGTCGCATGAGCCGGGCCGAGCCTCGGCTCACCCGGCACCCCACTCCATCGAGAACGGCTTTCGGCGCACCCTCCCTCGTGGAAGGGATGCCGAATGCCGTCCTCGACGTCACGAGCGATGACGAAGGCCCCGGACCGCACGGTCCGGGGCCTTCGTCGATGCTGCGCGGGGCAGCACATCGCTCAGGGGTGCTTCAGGCCTTGCCGAGGATCCGGTTCAGCTTGGTGCCGCACTCCGGGCACACGGCCTTGGCCATGCGACGACCGTTGGAGACGACGACGTTGCCCTCGGCCTCTCGCTTCTCACGGCACTTGACGCAGTAGAAATCTCCCGCATAGGTCTCGTCGGCCATATCCGCTCCTCGTTGCTTGTCGGTGATGTGCATTCCCGGATGCGCGGCACTGGCTGCGAAGCCGGGACCGATCCACTGTAACGGCGCGGGAAGGCGCTGCACGAATCAGGAGCTGCCGATGTGGCCGGATCGGGGCGGCCCGTCGCACGCTTCGGGTACAGGGGGCTCCTTGGGAGAGCCGAGGAAGTGCGCACGACGAGCCGACATCGCAGGCCCCGAAGGCGCCATCAGGCCTCGAAGGGCCGTGGAACCCCGGGGGCTCTCAGCACCACGCGCACCTTCCCCGTGTGCGTCCTGCTAGTTATCCCGGGATCCCACGTGGAGGGAAACTTAGCCCGTGCGGACACGATGGGTCAAAGTTCGGTCGGGGACCGGCTGTGGACAACTGACCTCCTGCTGTGGACAGGCTGTCGACGAGCGTGTGCACATTGTGGAGGAAGGGACGGATCCACCGGCCACGGGGGTCTGACCGGCCACGTCACGATGCACAGCTGTGGACGAAGATTTTTTGTCCGCGCCACGTGCAAGGCTGTGACCCATGAACGATCTGGTCCTGCACGAGCACGTCACCGGCCCTCGCGGGGAGAGAGTGCTGGTGCGCCGCAGCGCCCGCCGGCGCCGCACGGTCTCGATCTCCCGACGGGAGGGCGACCTGCTGATCGCGATCCCCGCGACGTTCAGCGCCCGGCAGGAGCGGCAGTGGGTGACCAAGATGGTCGACCAGCTGGTCAGCAAGGAGGCCCGCCGGGCACCGGCACGGCGCAGCGACGACGCGCTGCTGCGGATGGCGCGAGAGGTCAGCGAGGCCCACCTCGGCGGTCGGGCACATCCCACCTCGGTGACCTGGTCCTCACGTCAGAACCAGCGCTGGGGCTCCTGCACCCCGACCGACGGCACCATCCGGCTCTCCCACCAGCTCCAGGGCATGCCGGACTACGTGGTGCGCTCGGTGATGATGCATGAGCTCGTCCATCTGCTGGTGCCGGGCCACGGACCGGAGTTCAAGGCTCTGATGGCGAACTATCCGCTGGCGGAGAAGGCACAGGGCTTCCTCGACGGGGTCTCCTGGGCGAAGCATCTGCCGGAGCACGGCGGGGAGGTCGACGGCGGTGCAGAAGCCGGGGACGGTGCAGCCGGCGAGGCCGGCGTCGAATTCGCGGAGGGAGCCGGCGAGACGCCGGCGCCGGCTCAGTCGGTCCAGCGCGCGAGGTAGAGCGCCAGTTCCTCGAGGGTTCCCGCCAGATCCGGGACCGTCCCCTCGGGCAGTGCGGAGCTCGCGCGCTCGGGACCGGCACCTCGCAGCGGCCATGGCACCCACCGCACCTCGGCCGATTCCTCGCTCACCGTGAGCGGGAGCTCGGCGGCCGGGGCCGGGGCGCGCAGCAGATACTGCACGTCCCAATGCTCGCAGCAGGCACCGAAGGCCGCATCGAGGGCATGCCGGTGCAGCATCGCCGGGCCGTCGCCGACCCGCTGCAGACCCTCGATCCCGATCTCCTCGGCGACCTCCCGGCGGGCGGCCTGTTCGAAGCTCGTCTCGCCCGCTTCGAGATGGCCGCCGGGCTGCACCCAGAAGCGGCCCTTGCGGTGCCACACCAGTGCCACATGCTCCCCGGGGAGGTCGATCACGATCGCGCTCGCGGTGAGGTGTCGCGGACCGCCATCACGACGCATCGAGCGAGGGTCCCCGGCCAGCAGCTCGCCGTACTCGCGCGCGAGCGCCGGCCCCGAGACCGCCGCCCGGGCCAGTTCCAGCTCCGCGAGCGCAGCCGCCGGGGCCGAGGGGGCCGGGCCCGCAGGCTCAGCGCTCATCATCACCCTCGGGAGAGGTGCCGCCCCTCTCGTCGTCCTGGTCGGTCTGGTCGTTCCGGTCGTTCTCGTCGTCTGCCGTGCCCGCTTCGTGCAGGCCGCCCTGCTCGTCCTCGCGCGGCGCCTGCTCCTGCCCGTCGCCGGACAGCAGCTTCTCCAGCTCGGCGTCGAAGTCCTCGGGCAGAGCGACATCCGCCAGCCCCTCGACCTCGACCTGGGACGCCTCGGGCTGCGGGGCCTGCGGACGACCGGAGAGGACCTCCGGGGTGGGCAGCAGGTCCGGGTGATCCCATTTCGCCTCGCGGCCGGTCTCGCCCTCGGTGTCCAGCACGCTCTCCCACCAGGACAGCGCCTCCCGCACGCGGCGCGGGCGCAGCTCGATGCCGACGGTCTTCGAGAGCATCTCCTCGGCGGGGCCGCCGGAGGCCCGGCGTCGCCGCAGCACCTCGCGCATCGCCTCGAGTTCGGGGAGCTTCCCGTCCAGCGCCCTGGTGGTGACGTGATCCACCCACGCCTCGATCAGCGCCAGGGTGGTGGCCAGCTCCTCGAGCGCACGCTCCTGCGAGGCGCGACGGGTGAACACGAACATCTCCTCCGGGCGACGGGCCTGCATCGCCTGCGGGTCCGAGAGGTCCAGATCGCGCACCATCTCGTCGAGAGCGTCGAGGTCCAGGGTGATGCCGCGGGAGTAGTCCTCGATCGCGGAGAACAGCGCCTTGCCGAGCCACGGCGTCGAGGCGAACAGCGCCGTGTGAGCGATCTCGCGGGCGGCCAGGAAGATGCGGGCGGCGCCCGGGTCCAGGGAGTGCGCGGCGATCAGGTCTTCGACATTGGCGGCCACCAGTGCCGGCTCCCCGTCGCGGCCCAGTGGCAGCCCGAGGTCCGTGGTGCCCGCCGCCTCCCGGGCGAGGGAGCCGATGGCGTGGCCGAACTGCACCCCGAACATCGTCCCGCCGACGCGTTCCATCATCGCCGCCGGGTCCCCGCCGGGAATCGGCATGTCGGCCCCGCCGAACTCGCCCATCTCCCCCATCTGGGCGGCGATCGCCTCACCGATCGCCCCGGCCATGTACTTCGCGACCGGTTCGACGATCGGCTTCCAGCGCGGGAGGGTGCGATGCAGCCAGGTCCCGCGGCCGTACACGGCCAGCTCGGTCGAGGGCACGTCCACAGAGATCACGGGAGCCAGCCACAGCCGTGCGACCTGCGCGGCCTGGCGCAGCTCGGAGGTCGCCGCGTCCGTCGGCCCGGGGTCGCCCGGGGTCCCGGTCGGAGCGGGCGTGCCGGGGATCCCGGCCTGACCGGCCGCGGTGCGCCGCGCGATGTCCTCGGCCATCTCCCAATTCACGGGACTGTCGCCCTGCGCGGCGAACATGCTCTGCATCTGCGCGGCCGCAGCCCGCAGCTGAGCGGGATCCTGCGGCAGGTTCGCCTGCTGCGCGAGCGCCGACAGGTCCAGTCCGTCCAGGGCTCCCTCGGGGAGGGCATCCCCGAAGGTCTCCTTCAAGAAGCGCTTCAGCGCCTCCTCGTCCATGTCACCGGGTCCACCCGGGATCGGGGCATCACTCATGGTCACCTCCAGCAGTCCGTGGGGCGCCCAGCCTACCGATCCCTCCTGGGGATCAGCGGCGAGTGGGGCA
>JAKDNE010000253.1 GCA_030451965.1 Brachybacterium sp.
CCATGGAGAAGACACCGTCGGTGACGATTATGGTGCGGCGCGCGCCCTGCCCGTCGCACAGAGCGGCGACCGCCTCGAGCTGGGTGCGCAGGTCATCGAGGTCCGCGTTGCGGTAGCGGAAGCGGGCGGCCTTGGACAGGCGGATACCGTCGATCAGGGAGGCGTGGTTCAGCGCGTCGGAGATGATCGCGTCCTCCGTGCCGAACAGGGGCTCGAACACGGCCCCGTTGGCGTCGAAGCAGGAGGAGAACAGGATCGTGTCCTCGGTGCCCAGGAAGTCGGAGACGGCGCGCTCGAGCTGCAGGTGGAGGTCCTGGGTGCCGCAGATGAACCGCACCGAGGCCATGCCGAAGCCGCGCTCGTCCAGCGCTTTCTTCGCGGCCTCGAGCAGCCGGGGGTCGTCCGCCAGACCGAGGTAGTTGTTGGCGCAGAAGTTCAGCACCTCGGCGCCGTCGCGGCCGATGGGGCCCGCGGTGATCCGGTTGCTCTGGGCGGTGGAGATGACGCGCTCGTGCTTGAAGGTTCCGGCCTGCTCGATCTCGGCGAGCTCGGCGGTCAGCTGGTCCTTGAGGGCGGTGTACATGGGGATCCTTCCAGGGGTGGAGCGGGAGTGGTGAGAGAGCATGCGGCGAGCGAGGGGTCAGCTGTCCAGTGTGCTCCAGTCCAGCACGACCTTCCCGGCGGTGCCGGCCTTCGCGATCTGGAAGCCGCGCTCCCACTGGCTCGCGGGCAGCACGTCGGTGATGGTGCGGGTGATGGCAGAGCGGAGCGTCTCGGAGGTGCTGAGCATTGCGGACATCGCGTTCCAGGTCTCGAACATCTCCCGACCGTAGATGCCCTGCAGGGTGATCATCCGCGTGACGACCATGGTCCAGTCGATCTCGAACTGCGTCGAGGGCAGGCCCAGCAGCGCGATACGACCGCCATGGTTCATGTTCTCGATCATCTCCTGCAGCGCTCGCGCCTGCCCGGAGATCTCCAGCCCCACGTCGAATCCCTCCCGCATCCCCAGGCGGCGCTGGGCGTCGCGCACGCGGGAGTCGGAGACATCGAGCACCACATCGGCGCCGCAGTCCTCGGCCATGGCCAGGCGCTGCGGGGAGATGTCGGTGATGGTGATGTAGCGGGCCCCGGCGTGGCGGGCGACGGCGGCGGCCATCTGTCCGATCGGGCCGGCGCCGGTGATCAGCACGTCCTCCCCCACCACCGGGAACTTCAGGGCGGTGTGCACGGCGTTGCCGAGCGGGTCGAAGACGGCACCGAGCTCGGGGCTGATCAGCTCCTCGCCGCCGTCGTGCTCGTGGACCCACACGTTCTGGTGCGGGAGGGTCACGTACTCGGCGAAGGCGCCGTCGCGCTGCACGCCGATGGAGCGGGTGCGGATGCACATCTGGCGGCGGCCGGCGCGGCAGTTGCGGCACACCCCGCACACCACGTGGCCCTCGCCGGAGATGCGGTCGCCGACACGCACGTCGGTGACCTCCTCGCCGACCTTGACCACCTCGCCGTAGAACTCGTGGCCCGGGGTGAAGGGCACTGCGTCGCACATGGCCTCGGCGGAGGCGTCCCAGTCGAGGATGTGCAGGTCGGTGCCGCAGATCCCGGCACGCAGCACCCGCACCTTCACGTCCCAGGGCCCGCAGCCGGGCTCCTCGACGTCCGTCCATTCCAGCCCGGCATCCGGTGCGATCTTGCGCAGTGCGCGCATCAGCTCTCCTTGTCTGTGTCCCCGAGGAGGGAACGTACGTGTGATGTGTCGGCGGGGTGTCGCAGAATCGCGCCTCCACCTCGGGTTTACGGGGTGTTCAGACGCTTTCCTCGGAGTGGTCGGTCTCCGGATCCGCGGCCTCGGAGGCCCGGCACCGATCGACTCCTGGGACCAGCGCGTCGCGGGAGACCTCGTCGATCTCCCGCAGAAATCGGGAATTCGTGTGGGCCAAAGGTTGCAGCTGGGTCCCCCACAGCAACGATTCGAGGGGCACGCCGACGGCGTACAGCCCCGCCTGCTCCGCACCTCCCTCATCCAGGACCCGGTACGGCGGTGGCCCCACCTCTATCGCGCCGGTCTCGATCCCCGGGGCCTCAGGATCGGCAACGTCGGGGATCTCAAAGGGCCGTGCGCGGCCGCTCTCCCGAAGGTCCCGCAGCAACGGGTTCGCGCTGTGCCGGAGGGTTGCCGGTGGCAGGTGCGCCTCGAGCAGTGCTCGAGCGTGGTGCTCATGCCCGGGCACGCTGGCGGATGTCGCCACGAAGCGACCCTCTCGCACCTCCACATTCATCCGCGCCCCGAGTGGTTGCACCACGCCGGCCTCGACCAGTGCGATCAGCTCATCGATGCGTCGGGCGGGAGGCCCGGAGGCCAGCATCCCGGCGAAGCCACGGAACCACCCCTCGACATGGTCACGGTACGAGGAGCCGCGCACCCCGCCGTATCGCACCAGAGTGCGCAGTGGACCCCGGCCTGCCCCGATTTGGACGCTCGCGCACTTCAGGGCACTATCCATACCGATGTCGGCTTGATGCACATCATGACGGAGGTCCTCGAGCCACCATCTCCGGAGCTCCTCGGGCGAGTCGAGCACGACCCCGTCGAGCGGCCGGTCCAGAGCTCGCACCTGGAGCCGATCGCCGGCATCCGGGGCGCTCCGGATGATGATCTGCTCAAGCTCCGCGGAGGCCCAGTCGTACTCGTCCAGCGCGTCGAGGATATTCTGTACGGGCTCGGCGAAGGCATCAGGGCGCTGCTGGGCGAGCATCGAGTAGTAGAGCCGGGCGCTGTCCTTCATGATCGCCGGGTACAGATCGGTCATGAAGTCGACGCCGGGGCCCGACTCGGCGCACTCACGCAGCTCCGCAAGCAGCTCAGGGGTCTGGTATCGCTTGGAGAAGATCGGTGTCATCGTCCCGAACCTTCCCTTCGCCCGATAGGGAATGCCGCGTCCGGACCCGACCACCAGATGTGGTTCTTTGCCGCTGGGCACGTATACCAGCGCATCGCGCCCCGTGGTGTCGGCCTCGAACGTACCGCCACGGCCGAGCGTGAGCAGTGAGACGTAGTCGAAGAAGTTCATACCGAGGCCACGCACGATCACGGGCTCCCCCGCGACGAGTGCATCAAGGTCGTGTTGGGAGATCGGACTGGTGGGCCGCCCATGCCAGAGCCCCGCTGTCGAAGCGGCCTCGCTGAGCGCCGCTCCTCGACTGGTGATCTCGGCATCGGCGTGACCGGTGGCGATCACGACCGCGTCAGCCTCGAACGAGGTGTCAGGTGCGGAGGGGTCTGCTCCCGGGTCACTGGGTAGCAAGCCGTGATGCACCTCGACTCGCCATCTCTTTCCGTCGGGCTCGAGGGAGGTCGCGGTACCGTGAACGTTCTCGACCTCGATACCTGTCGGCGCCTCGGCGAGGTCCTTAGCGTGGCACCACTCGAGGTAGCCGCCCAGGAAGCGGCGCGAGGGGTGTGAATGCGGGAGCATCCCCAAGGCCTCGGCACGGTGCTCTTCGTCCAGGGGTCGCTGAGCAGAGCCGAGATCGGTAATCTCGTCCGCGACGATCCCCCGTGCCCAGTCGTACAGGGTGGGGCCGGGACGTACCGGCCCCTGCAACTCAACGGTCGAGTCGGTGAAGTGGGTGGCGTCCGCACATAGGGTGTTCATCAACAGGTGGGAGGGCTGATCAGGATCCCAAATGCGCCCGCCGCCGGGGCGGTGCGGCTCCACCAGCAGGACGCGTAGACGGGGCACATCCAGCTGCTGCGCGTTGGCGATCAATCGCTCGACGACAGCGATGCCGCGTGGCCCGCCACCGAGCACAGCGATTGTGCGTGGGAGCGCGCTCTGGTCAGTCGTCATCGACTCCTCCGTCTCACGCACCGCGGTTCTGCGGGCGGTTCGTGCGGCTCGTCAGGTGGGAAAAATTGGCGGGCGGGAACCCTCAGAGGGTGGTGAAGTCGCCGAAGGGCAAGGCCGCGGACGTGGCCAGGAGCAGGTCCGCGTCAGGCACCGTACCCGCGAGGATTTTGCTGCGGGAAGCGAGAATCGTGGAGCGCGAGAGGTCCCGGGCCTGCTGCGCATTCGCAGATCTGATCGCCTCGATCAGCGGGTGATGGCTGTGCGGGCTGGGGACCTGCCGGCCCTGCGAAAGGCGCACGGCCAGGAACCACTGGGTCTGCTCCTGCAGTTCGCGGACGATGCGGGTCAGCCGCGGCATCGCGGCGATCTCCGCCACCGCTACATGGAAGCGCGTATGCAGAGCGTGGTCGGGCGCCTGATCCACCACCTCGAAGGCTTCGAGGTACTCCTGCTCGCAGGTCTCCAGATGAGCGATGTCTCCAGGCGTGGCCCGCTGCGCGGCGAGCGAGGCAGCCACTGGCTCGATAAGGCTTCGCAGCAGGTAGACCTGCTCCATGTCCGCGACGGACAGTGGTGCGACCAGGGTGCCGCGCTGGGGGAGAACGCGCACGTACCCCTCCGTAGCAAGCCGCCCTGTCGCCTGCCTCATGGGAGTTCTGCTTACTCCCAGGTCCTGGGCGATCAGCTTCTCGTCGACTACGGAATCGGGCGGGAGAGCAGCGGAGAGGATCTGTCGCTTCAGATGACTGTAGGCGACGTCCGCTCGGCTTTCCTTCTGCGGCAGGTCCATGCTCGCAACCTAACGCACATCGCGGACGGGCGCCAGACTGAAATATTTGTTGGATCCAGCCTTGACGCAACTCCAATCCACGTGCCACGCTACCGGCACGCTGTGGCGCAGGCCACAGTCGAACCCTGGAGTGCACGTCGACCTAGCACCGTTGCGAAGGTCGCTGGCCCTCCCCGGACCGACAAGGACACCGATGTCTCTTCTCGTGATCGGCGCAGCACAGGCACTGGCCACCGCTGCCCTCGCCGCCGCCGTCTCCGGTGAACGCGTCCATGTTCTCGCCGACGGGGGCCCAGAGACGCTGCCCGCCC
>JAKDNE010000011.1 GCA_030451965.1 Brachybacterium sp.
CCGCGGCCACGGAACGATCAATTCCCCCTCATGGGGGCGCGCCGCCCCTTGCTTCGAGGGGCCCCCGCGCCCCTAGGTTGGCCGCCGTTCGTCACCGCGAGATACGCGAGACATGCGAAAGGAGGGCACCTTGCCCCTTCACCACACGCACGCACATCGCACCCCCCACACCACCGCCATGCGTCGCGGCCTGACCCGCACGGCCGTGGCCCTCGCCGGCGGCGCGGTCGTCGCCACCGGCATGCTCGCCACCGGCGGCGCCGCGAACGCCGCGACCGGCTGGGACGAGGTCGCCGCCTGCGAGTCCGGTGGCGACTGGTCGATCAACACCGGCAACGGCTTCTACGGCGGTCTGCAGTTCACGCAGTCCTCCTGGGAGGCCGCGGGCGGTCTCCAGTACGCCGAGCGCGCTGACCTGGCCTCCAAGAGCCAGCAGATCGCCGCCGGCGAGACCCTGCTGAGCATGCAGGGCGCCGGCGCGTGGCCCAACTGCGGCTCCCCCTTGAGCGGCGGCGCCGACACCGCCAGCTCCCCCGCCCCCTCGGCGAGCCAGGAGCAGGAGCAGCAGAGCTCCACCTCGAGCCGCGGCTCGGAGCAGCAGGCGACCCGCTCGACCGAGCGCGAGAGCACCGAGCCCCAGGGCGACTGGAGCTGCGATGGTGACGGCATCGCCGACAACTGCGACGAGAACGGCTTCACCAAGAAGACCGAACAGGACCCGCAGGACGACCAGGACGAGCAGAAGTCCCAGCCCGCCCAGCAGCAGGCCGCCGAGCCCGCCCCCGAGCAGTCCGCACAGTCGGCCGGCTCCCAGGCGACCGGTGACCTGCAGGTCGCCGGCACCCTCGAGGTCGACGGGAAGATCGGCCCGAAGACCACCACCGCCCTGCAGGATTGGCTGGGCGTGGAGCAGACCGGTGAGATGAACGAGGAGACCACCCTCGCGCTTCAGGCCTGGGCCAACACCGAGCAGGACGGCGTGATCGGTGAGAACACCGTCGCCGGGCTGCAGCACGAGATCGGTGCCACCCAGAATGGCTCCGACGAGATCGACGAGGACACCACGGAGGTCCTGCAGACCTTCCTGAACCTCTACTGATCGACTCCGGCAGCTGGGGTCCACCTGGCGCGGCCCGACTGCGCCGCGGGGCCGCGCCGCTGCTCCGGGCCGGCGGGTTCACCGTGGTGGGTGGCCCGGCCGTCCGTCGTTCACCCGTCGACGCCCCCGAGAGCCCATGTCCGAAGCCGAGCCGAGAGAGCGCTCCGGGCGGCGATGAACAGCCATCCTGGGCCAGCCCGAGGTGGGAGCGGGGGCGGGGACCGCACTGCAACCTCTGGCAACTTTCACCTCTTCGCGACGGCACTGGCCAGACTCTGATCACGTGCAGGGTTCGCCTCACGCGAGCGAACACCGCAGGATGGAGTCGTCGGCGCCGCAGTGCAACGGCGCCGGCGCCACTCAAGGATGAGCCACGAGGAGCACAACGTTGAGCATCACTGATGCGGCCCCTGGTCCGGACCGGATGCGCGCAGCGACGATGAATGCCGCCGGCCTCCTGGGACCGGACGCCGCATCCGATCATCGCAAACGTCCTGACCGGTGGGGGCCCGACGGGATCGGCCGCGCCTCCGCCGCCGAGAGTATGGTCATCGGCGGCTCCGTGCCTGCTTGACCTCCCTTCGCGCACCTCTGCCCACCACATCGACCGCGCTCTCCCTCCGGGACGCGGGCATCCTCCACTAGAACGGAGACACCATGTCGGAGAAGAACGTCCGCCTCGGAATCATCGGGCTCGGCGCCCAGGGCGGCATGTACGCCGGCGTCATCACCGACGGCAGGATCGAGGGCATGACCCTCGGCGCCATCGTCGATATCGACCCCGCCAAGAAGGAGGTCGCCGCGGAGAAGTATCCCGACGTCCCCTTCTACGACGACTACCTCGCGATGCTGGACTCCGGCGACGTCGACGCGGTCGTCACCACCGTGCCGCATTTCCTGCATGCGGAGATGACGATCACCGCGATCGGCAAGGGCATCCACACCCTCACCGAGAAGCCGGCAGGCGTCTACACCAAGCAGGTCGAGGAGATGAACACCTTCGCGGCGGAGCACCCCGAGACCACCTTCGCGATCATGTTCAACCAGCGCACCAACCCGGTGTACACGGACTTGAAGGAGCTCATCGCCTCCGGCGAGCTCGGCGCACTGCGCCATACCTCGTGGATCATCACCACCTGGTGGCGTCCGCAGGGCTACTACGACCAGTCGGCCTGGCGCGCGACCTGGGGCGGCGAGGGCGGCGGCGTCCTGGTCAACCAGGCCCCCCATCAGCTGGACCTCTGGCAGTGGCTCGCGGGCACCCCGAAGAAGGTCTTCGCGAAGCTGGCCTTCGGCTTCCAGCGCGAGATCGCCACCGAGGACGAGGTCAACGCGGTGGTCGACTTCGGGGACGGTGTCACCGGCAGCTTCATCACCTGCACGAACGACATCTTCGGCACGGACCGGCTGGAGATGCTCTTCGACAAGGGCAAGGTCATCGTGGACAGCTCGAAGAAGGTGACCATCTACCGCCTGACGGAGGACGAGCGCACCCTCAGCGGCAAGATGACCATGCAGGACGTCGCCAAGCTGTTCCGCGGCGAGATGGATCCCTCGTCCGTCTACACCGTCGAGGAGAAGGAGTACGAGTCGGTGTGGGGCCAGCAGCACATCGACGTCCTCACCAACTTCGCGGCGAACGTCAACGACGGCACCCCGCTGATCGCCGATGGCGCCGAGGGCATCAACGGCGTGCGCCTCGCCTCCGGCATGCAGCTGTCGGCCTGGACCGGTCGCGAGATCGACCTGGTCGACTATCCGGCCGAGGAATACCTCGCCGAGCTCAACCGGCGCATCGAGGAGGAGGGGAAATTCCCCACCCGCTCCTGAGCGATCTCCCCTCACGGGCGGGCGCCGGCCGGCTCGGCTCCGGCCCGGTCCCCTGCATGTCCACTCACCCGCAGACACGTTCCACCACCCCTCGAAAGAGAGAACCATGCCCGTCCTCGGACTCCAGCTCATGATGCTCAAGGAGCAGATCAACGAGAAAGGGATGTACGAGGTCCTGCGCCAGGTGCGCGACCTCGACATCGACGCCGTCGAGGTCTCCCAGGTGCTGATGACCGACGAGCTGATCGACGACCTGGTGCGCGGCAAGGCCGACTTCGGTGTCGAGACTGCCGCGATGAGCGTCTCGATCGCCCCGGGAGGCAACGGCTTCGCGCTCGAGACCGAGTTCGACCGCGCTGTCGAGGCCTGCAGGAAGACCGGCTCGCGCTTCCTGCGCATCGGCATGATGCCGCACCTGGCGATGACCTCGAAGGAGGCCTGCGAGGAGTGGGCCGCCTCGGTGGAGCCCTACGCCGCTCGCCTCGCCGAGCAGGGCATCACGCTGTGCTACCACAACCATCACGTGGACCTCATCCAGTTCGATGGTGAGCGCATCTTCGACATCGTGCGCCGGGTCGCCCCCTCGCTGCTGTTCGAGGTGGATCTGCACTGGGTCCAGCGTGGCGGCATGGCACCGCTGGACATGCTCGAGGCCTACTCCGGTGTCTGCAAGCTGATCCACGTCAAGGACTTCCGCATCGCTCCCCTGTCTCTGGAGACCTACCGGAAGGCCGAGGCGCAGGAGATCGACTGGGCGGAGTTCCAGGCCGAGTTCCTGTCCCTCACCCAGTTCGCCGAGGTCGGCCAGGGCAACATGAACTGGCCCGCGCTGCTCCCGGCTGCCGAGAAGGCCGGCGCCGAGTTCTTCCTCATCGAGCAGGACGACACCTACGGCCGCGACCCCATCGACTGCATCCGCGAGTCCCGGGAGTACCTGAAGACCCTCGGGTACTGACCCCGTCGGCCGCTGCTCGATAACGCCCGGTCCCACGCTCCGACGCCCCCGTGCTGCGGCACGGGGGCGTCGTGCACGTCACCGGGAGGGCTGCAGGTAGGTCCGGATCTCGCGTATCGGTGACGTCTTCGCCACCCCTGCGAAACGCAGGACATGGCAGAAGTCGACGCGCTCCTGCCCGCGGATCAGGTAGCCGTCGCAGGCGGCGAGGCGGCCGTGGTTCAGCACTGTGAGGATCTCTCCCCGGTCGGCGGGGAACGGAGGTGGCACGATGCCCTCTCCCGCGGCTCCGTCGGCGCCGCCGACCAGCTCCCACTGCGCGTCCTCGCGCAACCACCGTCGCACGACGTCATCGTCCTGGCCGGCCCAGGCCGTCACGATCTCGGCGACCAGCGCCATCCGTGGCGAATTGCCGCAGTCCTCGGGAATCGTCATCTCCATGCCTGTGGATCTTAGCCTCGATCCCGATGGATAGATGTCAGTGGTCGGCTTGGGAAAGAGAGAATGGAAGTATTTTCGAGAGAGATGCGGGGGACTGCCTTGGCTGCATTCCTGCCTCGGTCGGCAACGTCGCGGCAGCCGCCCTATGCATCGGTGCGCTGTGCGGTTGGTCGGAACTTTATACATATTGTTCGTCATTGGACTCGGCTTGCGTTGGGTGCGGTGGTCAGACCTGATGAGGGAAAGGCTTTCCACTGCGGCTCCACCACATAGCCCAAAGGGAGGATAAATGCGCTCCAGCAAATCACGCATTACCATCTTGTACGTCGTGGCCGCAATCGCCGTCGCCGCGTGCCTGCACTCGTTCCTTACCGAGGGCGTCGGGGTGTCCGGAGTCACGTCCGCACTCTTGGCAGTTGTGCTCGCCTGGGAGGCGACGCGGCAACTTCGGAATCGAGCAGACGACGAAGGACAGTGATCGTCATGATTCATCATTCGGTAGCGCAGTGACGTCGCACACCATGGCTGCTATGCGCGCGCGATTGATGGGACCGGACGCGACTGCTAAGACATGTCACGAGTCGACCCGTGAGACTTTTGAAGAGCAGGCGTTGATCGTGACTGACAACGGAGTCCGGGCGCTTCCCGTCCACTCCGAGCATGAGCGCCGCGAAGCGACCAGCGCCTGGGTGCATCACCCTAGTCACCACCGTCTGCACGCCGGCCGTTACCGTTTCGTGACGCTGCCCACGGAAGGCGGATTCCTGAGCGGACTGTGAACGGTCGTGCACCGCAATCCCGGGTCCGGGGCGTACCGTCGCCCGCTCCACCGATCTCAGGAGGCACTGTGAAGATTCCGAGCCACCGGGCGCTCCGGCGCACGCTCGCCGCTGTCACACTCACGACAGCGCTCGCTCTGACGGGATGCAGCGGTGACCAGGCCGCCCCCACGGGCGGCAGCGATCAGGGCGGGCAGGCACCCGCGGCCAGCGACGGCGGGGACTCGCCCTTCGCCGGCGGCCAGGGCGCAGAACAGCCGCAGCTGCCCGAGGCCGATGTCTCCGATGTCCCGGACGTCGTCGCCGAGGTCAACGGCGAGAAGATCACCAAGGACGATTTCGCCTCCGTGTACGAGGGACAGTTCCAGCAGGCCGCGATGCAGCAGCAGAGCACCGGTCAGGAGGTGGATGAGACAGCGCTCAAGCAGCAGGTCGCGAACCAGCTCGTGGATAACCGGCTGCTGCTGCAGGCGGCGAGCGAGGCCGGGATCGAGCCGACCGACGAGGACATCGACGCGACCCTCGAGGAGGTCGCGCAGCAGAACGGCCTGGGCTCGGGCGATGAGGTGGTCGCGGCACTGGAACAGCAGGGCATGAGCGCAGAGGACGTCCGTGAGGAAGCAGCCTCGCAGTTCACGCTGACCACCTTCATCGAACAGGAGGCGGGCATCGAGCCGCCGAGCGATGAGGAGCTGAAGACGCTGTACGACCAGCTGGTCGAGCAGCAGTCCCAGGGCGGCGGCCAGCAGTCCGAGGTGCCGCCCTTCGAGGATGTCAAGGAGCAGCTGGCCCAGCAGTCGGTCAGCCAGCAGCAGAACGAGGCGGCGACCACGATCGCCGCCGAGCTCCGCGAGGCCGGCGACGTGACGATCAACCTCTGACCCCTGTCCGGAATGACGCCGGCCAGGTCGCCTCTTGCAGGGCGACCCGGCCTGCGGGACGGTTCAGACGGTGCCCGTCCTCAGCGCCTCCGCCAGATGCTCCGCCTGCCGGATCGCGAGCGCGACGATGGTCAGGGTCGGATTCGCGGAGGCCCCGGTGGTGAACTGCGAGCCGTCGGAGATGAACAGGTTCGGCACGTCATGCGCCCGGCCCCACTTATCGGCCACACCGTCCTCGGGCCGCTCACTCATGCGGCAGGTGCCGAGGTTATGGGTGGACGGGTACGGCGGGGTGCGGTGGGAGCTGACCGCGCCGACGGCGGCGTAGAGCTTCTGCGCCTGGGTGAAGGCGTGCTCCCGCATCGCCACGTCGTTGGCGTGGTCGTCGAAGTGGACGTGGGCGACCGGCAGGCCGTGCTGGTCGGTGACGGTGGAGTCGAGCGTGATGGCATTGGACTCCTGCGGCATGTCCTCCCCCACCAGCCAGCAGCCGGCCGTGTTCTCGTAGGCATCCAGCAGCCGGGTGAGGTCCGGTCCCCAGGCGCCGGGCTCGACGAAGCTGGCCATGAACGCCGGGCCCAGGGAGATGGTCTGGATGTTGTACCCGCCGGCGAAGCCACGGGAGGGGTCATGGACCGACTCGTCGGCGATGTTGCCCGCCATGGTCTCGCCTCGGTACATGTGGACGGGCTTGTCGAACTGCGCGTACACGCTGCCGGTCATGTGGCGCATGTAGTTGCGGCCCACCTGACCGGAGGAGTTCGCGAGCCCGTCGGGGAACAGCGACGAAGAGCTCAGGTGCAGCAGCCGTGGGGTCTCGATCGAGTTCCCGGCCACGCAGACCACCTTTGCGGCCTGGCGGTGCAGCGTCCCGTCCTGGTCCAGGTACAGCACCGCGTTCACCCGCCCGGAGCGGTCGTGCAGGATCTGCGCGACGTGTGAGACGGGCCGCAGGTCCAGCAGGCCGGTCTTCAGGGCGCGCGGGATCTCCCGCACCATCGTCGACCACTTCGAGCCGTTCTTGTCCCCCTGGAAGTTGAAGCCGTCCTGGACCGAGGCGGGACGGCCGTCATAGGGCTCGGCATTGGTGCCGTAGGGGCCGGTCGCGTAATGGCGGTAGCCGAGCTTCTCCGCTCCGGCGGCGAGCACCTTGAAGTTGTTGTTCGCCGGCAGCGGTGGTCGTCCCCCGCGGTGGGTGGAGCCGATCGCATCCTCGGCGCGCGTGTAATACGGAGCGAGGTCGTCATAGGAGAGCGGCCAGTCCAGCAGGTTTGCGCCGTCGATCCTCCCGTAGGTGGATCGGGTCCTGAACTCGTGCGGCGTGAAGCGCGGGGTGGCGCCGGACCAATGAGTGGTGGTGCCGCCGACCGCCTTCACGATCCAGGCGGGCAGATTCGGGAAGTCCTTGGCGATGCGCCAGGAGCCGGAGGTGGTACGGGCATCCGTCCAGGCCATCTGGTGGAAGGCCTCCCACTCGAGGTTCATGTAGTCCTCGCCCTGCAGGTAGGGACCCGCCTCGAGGACCACGCACTCGATGCCCTGCTTGGTGAGCTCGTAGGCGAGGGTGCCGCCGCCGGCGCCGGAGCCGATGATGACGACGGTTTCGGTGGAGTGATCGATGGTGCTCATGCCTGCCCCTTCGTCCCGCGGCCGGTGCGTCCGGCGCGCGCCCTGCTCTGTCCGGCCGGGACGGCGGCGCCCCGGGTGCTGGCGGTGGTCCTCCCGCGCGGCAGGTCGGAGACGACCTCCTGCAGCGGTGCGCCGTCGTACTCCTCGATCCGCGGATCGGGCAGCCAGTCGAGGTCGTCGAAGCCGCGATCGATGTAGCCGCCCTTGTCGAAGGAGGGGCCCTCGTAGCCCAGTGCTTCCCACACCTCCTCGTCCTCGTAGAGGCTCACCACGACCGTCTGCCGCACGAAGCCGAAGAAGGAGGTGTGCTGGATACGCAGCAGCAGTGGCAGCGCTTCCTGCGCGGTGAGTTCGGGAAAGCGCCCGTCGGCGAGTGCCTGCAGGGAGTCCAGGCCCTGGGCGAGCTTGACCCGCATCCAGGTGGAGTCGCCGGCTGCCTGCTGGACGGTGTCCGCAGCGCGCTCATAGGCGGCGCCGGGCACGGTCTCGTGCGGGAACGCGGCTCTGATCAGGGCGATCAGAACCTCCCTACCCTCCTCGGTGCCCTCGACGCCGTTGATGCTGTCTCCGCTGCGCGAAGTACTCATGACCTCTCCCTCTCACCGCATCGTCATCAGTGACTTGGCTCACAACATAGGGGGCGGGTGCGGAGGCCGACAATCGTGGTTATCACCCGGTGAGAAGGCTTGGCGAGCCCTGTCGGCGCACTGTGGGCAGTTCAGTGGTGATGGCCGCCCAAACGGTAGATGCGCCCTGCCCGGGCCGCACACGCGCGCACCCGGTCCTCGACGTGCCGGGCCCTGCCCGCATAGGCGGCGATCGGCGCAGAGACGGCGACGGTGCCGATCAGCATCCCGTCGTCGGCCTTGATGGTCGCGGCCAGGCAGTCGGTGCCGGGCACGAACTCCTGATGCTCCCAGGCGATGCCGCACTCGGCGATCTCCTCGAGCTCCCGGCGCAGACGTCCCGGATCGGTGACGGTGCGGTCGGTGTGGGCGTGCAGCGGCCCCCCGGTGAGGTACTCCTCGCGCTCGGCTGCGGAGAGGGACGCGAGGCCGGCCTTGCCGAAGGCGGTGGCGTGCGGGCTCTCATGGAAGCCGAAGGTGAGCGGGGACAGTCGAGGGGCCTGCGGGGAGTCCGAGACGTGCACGACCACGAAATCCGTGCCGCGGTGGATCGCGAGATAGGCGGCCATCCCGAGGTCCCGGTGCAGGCCATGCACTTCTTCGCGCACGGCCCGCGGGATCCCGAGGTCATCATGGAGGCCGACGGCGAGTCGGTGCAGCTTATAGCCGAGGGCGAAGCGCTGCTCGTCCCGGAGATGGACGAGGTATTCGGCGCGGATCAGCTCCTGAGCGATGCGGTACACCGTAGGCAGCGGGATCGACGTCGCCTCGGCCACACCACGAGCGGTGCTGCTGCCGCGCTCTGCCACGGCCTCCAGCACAGCCATCGCACGGGCGATCTGCCCGGTCGGGGCGTCCTCGCCCCGCTCCAGCTGCTGAGTCATCGCTCCCCCTCGGGCTCCGGTCTCATTGTGCCCCACCATCCTTCTTGTCCTGCGAGAATCGGGCTGTCCTCGGCACGGCCCGCCGGGCAGGCTGAGACCACGACCCCTCTGAAAGGACCAGGCGATGATCCTCATCAACGTAAAGTTCCCTGTGAAGCCCGAGTTCGCGGACCAGTGGCCGGAGCTGTCCCGCGAGTTCACCGAGACCACCCTGGCCGAACCCGGCAACCTGTGGTTCGAGTGGTCGCGCAGCGTGGAGGACCCGAACACCTACGTGCTGATCGAGGCGTTCACCGACGAGGGCGCGGGCCCGCACGTCAGCTCTCCGCACTTCGCGACGATGCAGGAGGAGTTCCCGCAGTACCTCTCGGCGACGCCGCAGATCATCTCCCACCAGATCGACAGCGAGGGCTGGGGCCCGATGGGGGAGATCACGGTCGAGTGACCTCGGCGCCCGGGCCGGGCGCCTCGTCTAGCCGGCGCTGACCTCGAGAATCCCGTGCGCTCCGCGCTCCGCGTCGCGGAGGATATGGGAGATGAACGGGTAGTGGCCGGGCTCGGGCGGGGTCATCTCGACGAACCCGCCCTGCGCCGGCAGCAGGCCGAGTGCCTGTGAGCCGTCGCCGGAGGCGGTCTGCACGAGGTAGCGCCCTTCGCTCCAGACGGTGTCGAACTGGGTGCCGATCACGTGGAAGCTGAGGGATCGTTCGGGGCCCGCATCGAGCACCCAGAACCGCACTCGCTCCCCCGCGACGGCCCGCAGCGGGGCGTGGTCGTACTGCGCCGCGTAGCCGTTGAAGGCCACCAGGTCCGGCTCCCCGGCCGCGAGCGCGTCGCCGTCCAGCTCCTGGCCCTGCGCCCCGAGGTAGTACTCGCCCTGGATGAGCAGGTAGCTGCGGTCCACAGCGGGGAGGTCCTCCGGTTCGATGACCACCGCCCCGTACATCCCGGAGGCCACGTGGGTGGAGACCGGGGCGGTCCCGCAGTGGTACATCCAGATCCCCGCCCGTTCGGCGGTGAAGGTGTACGTCAGCGACTCCCCCGGCGCGATCGTGCGCATGGGCTCGTCCGGAGCGAGCTCCCCGGCGTGGAAGTCGATCGAGTGGCCGATGGTGCCGTCGTTGACCAGGGTCACCTCGAACACGTCCCCGACGCGGCCGTGCAGCACCGGTCCGGGCGCGGTGCCGCCGAAGGTCCACAGGCGCTGGGTGATGCCTGGCGCGACCTCCATGACCTGCTCGGTGACCGCGAGCGTCACCGTGCGGATGACGGGGCCGTCGCTCGGCGGGAGCGGCGACAGCTCTGCGTCGTACGGCGTGAAGCCCGCACCGGGATCGGCGGCGAGGTCGATCGTGGGCTTCTCGACGGGGCTCTCCGTCCCCGCGCCATGGGCATGCTCCGCCGGGGCGCCCTCCGCACCGTCGACGGCGGGATCCTCCTTCGGGCCGCCGGTGGTGACGATGCTCAGCACCATCCCCTGCTGGCGGTGCCCGGCGATCCCGCACCAGGCATCGAGGTCGCCGGTGACCACGCCGATGTCGAGGATCTCGCTCTGGCCGGGGGCGAGGCGTGCGGTGCGGGCGCCGCTCTCGACGACCAGGTCATGGGTCATCGCCGGGTCGGTGTTCGTCAGCTCGATGACCAGGTGCGTGCCGGCCGGCACCTCGATGCGGGCGGGGGTGAAGCGGAGGTCCTCGGCGGTCACCGCGACCGTCTGCACCGGTGCCTGCTCGCTGGTCGCGGACGGTCCTGCGGCGGTGTCGGACCCCTCGGGCGGGCCGCTCCCCCAGGTGAGCGGGTGGACGGTGCCGACCGTGAGGACCGTGAGGGTCGCCAGCAGCAGGGCGCCGACGGCGGCCCCGGCACGTCGTCCGCCGAAGCGGGAGGCCCCCACCGCCGTGGGGACCGGGGACGGCGCGGATGCCCCGAGGGAAGCGGTGGCGGGGACAGTCCCTGCCGCGGGGACTGCGGCCGACGTCCTCGGCCCGGACCGCGGAGTCCGGTCGGGACGCGGTGCGCGGGTCGGTGTGGGCGTGGGGCCGAGGAGCGCGCTGCCCAGCGCGGTGGCGAGGAACACCAGCAGCGCGAGCACCCCGAGCACGCCGCCGAGCTGCCACGCCGGCCCCCAGCCGAGCGCGTCCCCGAGCCCGAGACGCACCGCGAGGCTCAGCTGCAGCAGCCCCAGCGGCACCCAGAACGCGCTGCGGTAGGGCAGGTCGATCCGCAGCACAGCGGGCAGGATCGTGGTCGCGTGCGCCATGATCATCGAGATCGTGTAGCCGAGGAACACGGCGTGGGCGACGGCGTCGTACGCCCCGCCGTGCGGGGTGCCGCCCAGCAGCAGCACGGTCGCGGCGATGGCGAGCCATCCGTAGCCGCACAGGATCGCCGCGGCCATGAACCGGGTCGCACCCCGGGTGCGCAGGGTGCGGCGCGCGATGTCATGCGGGATCAGCCAGAGCAGCAGGGCGAGCAGCGCGGCGCCGAGCAGCACCGCACCGACCTGGGGCAGCACCACCCCGACCAGCAGCGCCACCACCACACCGGCCGCGTGCAGCAGCACCCGGACGCCGGCGCCGGCGCCGAGCGTGATCCGGGCGAGCTCGACCCGTTCGGCGGCGATGGTGAGCACCACGAAGCCGATCAGCCAGGGCAGCACGTCGTCGAAGTCCGCTCCGCCGGCCCAGCGGATCGCCCCGCCGCAGGCCAGTCCCGCGGCGAGCAGCTCGGTGAGCACGGCCTCATCGTGCTGGCGCCGCCACAGCGGGAGATAGACGAGCGTGAACGCCGCGGTGCCGGCGATCAGCAGGGCCTTGCCCGCACCCAGCGGCACCGGGTCCGCGATCAGCGCGATCGCGGCGAGGCCGAGCAGCGCCGGGGCGAGGAAGCCGTACCAGCGGGCGAGGGCGGTCGCGCGCTCCAGCGCGATCAGGGTGCCGACGAAGCCGAGCACCAGCAGCATCCCGTGCACCACCGGCAGCCGGTCGGTGGTCACCGGTGCGGGCAGTCCGATCAGCAGCAGTGCGGCATCGAGGCCGGCCAGCAGGGCGAGCCCGGCCGGGAGCATCCAGCCCAGGCGCCACGACGGAGGCCGGCGGCGCGGGGCGACGGGGCCGCTCATCCCGCGTCCCGCAGGTGCAGCAGACAGCGACCGGGGGCGGCGAAGGGGATCAGCTCGACCTCGGGCTGCGGCCCGTCGACGCCCGGGGTCTCCTCGAGGAGCCCGGCGATCAGGCCGCGGTGCACGGAGCAGACCACCTCGGTGTGTCGGCTCGCGGCTTCCAGCAGCGGGCAGCGGTGCAGCGCGATCTGGTCCCCGTCGTCCTCGGGGTCGAAGCCCTGCGCGGCCATGGCGTCGAGGACGACGGTGCGGGCGGAGACCGGCGATGTGGTCTCCGGGAGGTCCTCGGCCAGTTCCGCGCCCCAGCTGCGTCCGGCCTCATGGGCGGTGGCGGCGGGGTCCGCGCTGGTGCGCGCGATGGTCCCGGCCAGCACGCCGGCGAGCGCGGCGTAGGGCGAGGCGGGGCCGTACCGGGTGGGGCGCCAGAGCCAGGCGGGACGACCGCGCCCGTCGGCGGTCGCTCGGGAGCGGGTGACGTGCCCGTCGGTCAGCAGCTGGTCCAGGTGGCCGCGCACGGTGTTCTCATGCAGCCCGGTGGCGCGGCCGATCGCCGCCACCGAGACCGGGGAGCGCTGCGCCTCGACCGTGCGCAGCACCTGCTCGCGCGCATGCGAGTGACGACGGCCCGCGGCGCTGCGGCGCGGCGGCGGGCCGTTCTGCGCGGCGGGACCTGTGCCAATGTTTTCCACGGGATCAAAGGTAATATATTCCACGGACCCGATCCGCCACGATCGTCCCGAGGGGACGACAGACAGGAGCCGACATGGCAGACATCCAGATCCAGAACTCGCGCGAGGACGCCGTCGATCAGAAGCCGTCCCAGCAGGGCTGCGCCTGCGGCGAGCACGACGAGGCGCTTCCCGAGCTCGACGTGCAGACGATCCCGCACGCGATCCGCCACGCCTCGATCTTCGGGGCGATCGAGTCGCTGGTGCCCGGGGGCGGCATGGTCATCTCTGCCACCCACGACCCGGTGCCGCTGCTCACTCAGCTGCAGGCCAAGCACGGCGACGACTTTGCGACCGAGTACCTCGACCAGGGCCCTGAGCGCTGGCGCATCCTGATCCGCCGCACCGCCTGAGCGCTCCGCGAAGCGGGGTGATGGAGCAGGGCGATGGCGCGGGGCCCCCGGGGCGGCTCAGCGCTGCCCGCGTCGGCCCAGCGTCGTGACCGGGGCGGCCCCCGGCCGCGCCCATTGGGGCAGGGGCCTGCTGGTCTCTCCCCCGGTGGGAGTGCCCTCGGCATCGGTGCGCCAGGTCCAGCAGGAATGGTGCCCGGCGGGCCAGCCGGCCGGGACATCCTCCCAGTCCTCACCTCGGCCGTAGGGCGTCATATCCAGCAGACCCATCGAGAAGTTCACCCGCTCGTTGCCGCGACCGGTGGTGCGATAGGTGAGGAAGACCCGGTCCCCGTCACGCAGGAAGCTCGCCAGGGATCCCATGTCGCCGCCGATCGGGGCGGGAGTCTCCCGCACCGAGTACCAGGGCACTCGGCGGTAGCCCATGAAGGCGGTGAAGGGGTGGACCTCGTCCCAGGGACCGGTGGTGAGGATCGCGAGCGAGACGCCGTGGGCGTGCAGGTAGGTCGCGTCGTGCAGGTGCCAGGCCGTGGTGGTGCAACCCTCGCACTGCCCCTGGTGCGGAGCACCGTCGTGCCACATGTGCTGGTAGACCACGAGCCGGTCGCGCCCTTCGAACAGGGAGCGGAAGGGCACGGGACCGACGGGGCCGGTCACGGGCGCGGTCCCGTCGACCTCCACCATCGGCAGCCGGCGCCTCGCGGCGGCGATCGCATCGCCCTCACGGGTGTGCGCCTTCTCCCGCACCAGCAGCCGGTCGCGGGAGCTCCGCCAGGCCGCCATGTCGACCACGGCCGGGAGTCCGGAAGAATGTGTCGGCGTGGTGCTCATAGGCGATCGCTCCTCGGGATGCCGCCGCGGCGGGCGCCGTGGCCTGGTCCCGTCCACCCAAGCACGCCGACCCCTCCCCGTCCAGGGCCCGGGCAGGCGGTGGCGGCGAGGTGTCGGGCGAGTTCCTCGGTGCGGGACGGACGCACCTGCCGCAGGTCTCAGGCGCCGCGCACCCCACGCACCAGCGTGAGCACCAGCCCGGCGAAGACTGCGGCCCAGGCGATGACCGCGACCACGAGCCCGACCATTCCGATCCCCTCCACGAGCGGCAGATGCTCGACCCGGCCCAGCCGCAGCGAGGCGACGGCGAACATGCCCAGCGGGAACACCATCGACCACAGCGAGGGGACGTAGCGCAGCGGGACCCGGTGGATCAGGTGACGCCACAGGCCCGCACCGAACAGCAGGGGGTACTGCCACAGGGCGAAGCACCAGAACAGCACCACGGTCCCACCGATCAGCCCGCGGGCGGCGTCGACCATCGGCACCGGCTCCATGGCGTAGATCCCGGCCCCCGCGACGACTGCGATCGCCAACGCCCCCATGGCCACCCAATAGGTGGGTTCGAACTGCTGCGGCGTGATCCCGAAGTGCACGATCCGCAGGATCACCAGCACCGCGATCCCCACATAGAGGATCGTTCCGACGGACCAGGACAGCACCGTCAGCAGCCCCAGCACCGAGGCGAAGGCGGGAGAGGCCGGCTCCAGACCGGACAGGCCCACGGCGAGGGACTGCGAGGCGACCGACCAGACGAACCAGCTGCCGTTGGTGCGGGCCAGGATCGGCTCCCCATCACGGGTCATCAGCACCTGCCAGGGCAGCACATAGCCCAGCACGATCCAGATCGAGGCGCCGATCCCGAGCAGCACAGCGGAGACCATGCCGAGGCCTTCCGCCTGCAGGCCGACGGCCAGCACGCTGCAGGCGGCGACGACCGTGAAGTACCCGAAGGCGCTCTCGGGGTTCCTCGCGTCGCTGCGCATCCGCTCCCGGTGACGGATCCACCGCGCGACGTAGAGGACGGCCAGCACCGCGGCGGCGAGCACCCCGAGGCCCAGCATCACCCGAGCCGCACCCTCCGCCCCCGCGGTGCGCAGCCCGACCGACACGATCCCGGTGGCCATCACCAGAGCGAAATAGCCCGGAGCAAGCCCCGCGAGCGCCGTGTCGGCGCGCGCGGTGAGCGTCGTAGAGGTCGTGGTCGAGGAGGGCACGCCACCATTGTGCGATGAATACGGTGACCTGGGGCACCGAGACATGCATCCCATCCGCCAGACCTTGCACCCAGTGCAATTTTGCACCTAATCTCGAGCGCGGCGGCATCAGTCGCACGACGAGCGGGGAAACGGCCCGGCGAGGATCGAGACGGGGAAGGATCCCACCATGGGTCACACCGGCGACGAAGCTCCGAGGACGAACGGCTCCACGCAGCCGGCGGTGAACCCTCTCCTGGTGATGGCGGTCCTGCTCGCAGGCGCGTTCGTCATCATCCTCAACCAGACGCTGCTGAACACGGCCCTGCCGGCGTTCATGGTGGACTTCGGCATCACCGCGAACACCGCCCAATGGGTGACCACGCTGTTCATGCTGGTCAACGGCATCATGATCCCGGCGACGGCGTTCCTGATCCAGAAGTTCACCACCCGCACGATGTTCTTCGCCGCGATGGGCATCTTCACGCTGGGGACGATCATCTGCGCAGCCGCCCCGGTCTATTCGGTGCTGCTGCTGGGCCGAGTGGTGCAGGCCGCCGCCGGCGGCATGATCATGCCGCTGATGCAGACGATCCTGTTCGCGATCTTCCCCATCCACAAGCGCGGCACCGCCATGGGCACCTTCGGTCTGGTGATCTCCTTCGCCCCGGCGATCGGGCCGACCCTGTCCGGGTTCATCGTGGACAACTGGTCATGGCGCTGGCTCTTCGTGATGATGCTGCCGATCGCCGTGGGCGCCCTGATCTTCGCGCACCTCACGCTGAAGAACGTCACCGAGCAGACGAACCCGCGCCTGGACGTGCTCTCGGTGATCCTGTCCACCTTCGCCTTCGGCGGGCTGCTGTTCGGTTTCAGCAATGCGGGCAATGTCGGCTGGTCCAGCTTGCAGGTGATCGTTCCGCTGGTCGTCGGCGCCCTGGGCCTGGTGTGGTTCATCCACCGACAGCTGCACCTGGAGGAGCCGCTGCTCGAGCTGCGGGTGCTGGCCAACCGCATGTTCGCCCTCGGCACGGTGCTGGGCATGCTGGTGTTCATGGCGATGGTCGGGGGGATGCTGATGATCCCGCTGTACATGCAGAACATGAGTGACTTCAGCGCGATGGACTCCGGGCTGGTGCTGCTGCCGGGCGCGGTGATCATGGGGGTCATGTCCCCGGTGACCGGGCGGATCTTCGACCGGTTCGGGGCCTCGGCGCTCGCGATCATCGGTTTCACGCTGCTGGCGGTCACCAGCTTCATGCTGGCCCGGCTGAGCGTGGATACGACCTTCGCGTACATCGCGATCGTCAACGCGGTGCGGATGCTGGGCACCGCGATGGTGATGATGCCGGTGACCACGGCGGCGCTGAACCAGCTGCCGCAGCGGATGATCCCGCACGGCGCCGCGGTGAACAACACGATGCGCCAGGTCGCCGCGTCCGTGGGCACCGGCGTGCTGGTGACGGTGATGACCGCTGCCGCGAGGGATCCCGAGGTGTACGGCATGGCGGGCCCGATCCACGGCGTGAACGTGGCGTTCATCGTCGCCGGTGGGATCGCTGTGCTGGGACTGATCGGCTCGTTCTTCCTGCGCGGCTCGCGGCCGCAGCAGCCGGAGTCCGTGCCGCTCCCCGAGGAGTAGCAGCCGGTCACCGAGGGCCTTCGGCCGGATCACCACGATCGCGGACCCCGAGGGCGCCACCTTCCAGGTCAGCGCGATGAGCGAGGCCGTCCCGGAGGGGTGGGAGAGCCTGTCGTGCCGTCGCCTCGAGATGGGTATGAGGCCTTGCCGGTCCCCCGTGCCTCGATTGTCAGACGCGTGTCGCATTCTGTGATCGTGGGCCATATGCCCTGCATGTGGCCCACACTCATCGTTCTCGCGACCAGTCGTCCTCGGGCCGCCGTGGGAATGGCACTGCTGACGAAAGATCTCCCATGCTCCTCGCTCCCGCTATGGTCGACGCCTTCGGTGACTGGATCGGACTGGACCGCGTCCGGCGTGCTCTCCTCGCCGCCCGGCCGGAGCTCGACGATGCCGTTGTCACCGATGACGAACGGCCGCTGCTGCAGGTTCTGCGGCCAGATGGAGGCCCACTGCTCGTCGCACGTTCGGCCGAGGATGCAGGCAGGCGCTGGATCGTGGGCATCTCTCGTCATCCCGCTCTGATGCTCCACGAGGTCGACTCCTCGAGGGAGGTCGTCAGGATCCTGCTGGATTCTCTCGGTCAGCCGTGATGAACGTTCTGTCGGCATCCTCATCGGAGCTGCGGGGGCAGGGAAGACCGAGATCCGCGACCTGGCCGTGAGGCGTCGCGAAGGCTGGTGCGCTCGGACTAGGGTTTCCCGGACGGCAGTGACCACCCCTCACGCCAGCGCCGCGGCGCCGAGACACCCTCCCGCTCTCGGGAAAACGGGTTCGCGGGCTGTCAGCGACACCATCGCGGCGACCGCCGACTCGAAGGAGCGCCATGCCCGACACCATCGCCACCCTGTTCATCGATGGACAGTGGGTGCCGTCGTCCTCCGGGGAGACCCGTACCGTCCTCTGCCCGGCGGACCACTCCGAGATCGGCGTCGTCTCCGAGGCCACTGCCGAGGACGTCGACCGTGCCATCCTCGCGGCCCGTCGGGCCTTCGACTCCCGGATCTGGGCCGACACCCCCGCCGCCGAGCGCGGTGACTTCCTGCTGCAGGTGGCCGACGCGCTGCAGGAGCGCAAGGCAGAGTTCGCCCGCGCCGAGGCCCTCGACACCGGCAAGCGCCTGGTCGAGGCCGAGGGCGATATGGACGACATCACCGCCTGCTTCCGCTACTTCGGGAAGATCGCGGGGCAGAACCCCGGTCGCCTGATCGATGCCGGGGACCAGAGCGTGATCTCCCGCGTAGTGCACGAGCCGATCGGCGTGTGCGGCATGATCACGCCCTGGAACTTCCCGCTGCTGCAGGCGGCCTGGAAGATCGCCCCGGCCCTGGCCGCGGGCAACTCCTTCATAATCAAGCCGGCCGAGCTCACCCCCCACACCACCTTGCTGATCATCGATGTGCTGGACCGGCTGGGCCTGCCTGCCGGGGTCGCGAATCTGGTCCTCGGGGACGGCGCCGTGGTCGGGGCACCGCTGTCCTCCCATCCCCAGATCGATCTGGTCTCCTTCACCGGGGGCCTGGTCACCGGGCGGAAGATCGCCGAAGCGGCCGCGCAGGGCATCAAGAAGGTCGCCCTCGAGCTGGGCGGGAAGAACCCCAACGTGGTGTTCGCCGACGCCGACTATGAGGCGGCGCTCGACAATGCGCTGAACGCTGCGTTCATGGACTCCGGCCTGCTGTGCTCGGCCGGCACCCGCCTGATCGTCCAGGACTCCCTCGCCGAGCGGTTCGTCGATGATCTGGTGGTCCGCGCCGAGGGCATCGTCATGGGCGGCCCCTTCGACGAGCAGGCGGAGACCGGCCCGCTGATCTCGAAGGAGCATCGCGAGAAGGTCACCGACTACGTGCAGCGGGGCATCGAGGCCGGGGCGCGCCTGCGCACGGGCCACCATTGGGGCGGACCCGAGCACGAGCAGGGCTTCTTCTTCGCGCCGACGGTGCTGGATCAGTGCACCTCGGACAACCCGGCCGTGATCGAGGAGGGCTTCGGCCCGGTGCTCACGGTGGAGACCTTCTCTACCGAGGAGGAGGCGATCGCGATCGCCAACGACACCGAGTACGGCCTGGCCGGGGGCGTGTGGACCTCGAACTCCGGGACCGCGAACCGGGTCTCACGGCGGCTGCGCCACGGCACGATCTGGATCAACGACTACCACCCCTACCTCCCGCAGGCGGAGTGGGGCGGTTTCAAGATGTCGGGCGTCGGGCGCGAGCTGGGTCCCACCGGGCTCGAGGAGTACACCGAGGCCAAGCACATCTTTGAGAACACCGAGCCGGCCGTCACCGGCTGGTTCCCACGCAAGTGCTGAGACGCCCCTCTGCCCACGCCGCGGGCCCTCCCTCCTCGACAGGAAGCAGCACCATGTCCGATCAGACCATGACCTCCGAGAACCCGCTCGGCGAGTACGACTACATCGTGGTCGGCGGCGGCTCCGCCGGCGCCGTCCTCGCGGCGCGCCTGAGCGAGGACCCCGGTCTCGAGGTGGCGCTGCTCGAAGCCGGTCCGCACGATCTCGATCATGCGGAGGTGCTCGAGCTGACGCGCTGGCCCGAGCTGCTGGGGTCCGGGCTGGACTGGGACTACCCGATCGAGCCGCAGGAGAGGGGCAACTCCTTCATGCGTCATGCCCGCGCCAAGGTGCTGGGCGGCTGCTCGTCGCACAACTCCTGCATCGCCTTCCACCCGCCGGCGGAGGACCTGGACCTGTGGGAGCAGCTGGGCGCCGAGGGTTGGGGCTCCGCACAGATCCTGCCGCTGATCGAGCGGCTGGAGACCAACCGGGACCGTTCCGGCCCGGGCCATGGCAGCGCCGGTCCGGTGCAGCTGATGGACGCGCCGGCCCAGGACAAGCTCGGCATCGCCCTGCTGGACGCCTGCGAGCAGGCCGGCATCCCGCGGGCCCGCTTCAACGATTTCGAGACCGTGGTCAACGGTGCGAACTGGTTCCAGGTCAACCGGCAGGAGGACGGCACGCGCGCCTCCTCCTCGGTGTCCTACCTGCACCCGATCCGGGAGCGGAAGAACCTCCACGTCCTCACCGGGCACCAGGTGATGCAGGTGCTGTTCGACGAGGAGTTGCGGGCGAGCGGCGTGGAGTACATCGACAACGCCTTCGACCGCTCCTCGATCATGCACGCGCGCCGCGAGGTCATCCTCTCCGCCGGGGCGATCGACTCCCCCAAGCTGCTGATGCTCTCCGGCATCGGCCCCACCGATCACCTGGCCGAGCTGGGCATCGAGGTACGGGTCGACTCCCCCGGCGTCGGCTCGAACCTGCAGGACCACCCGGAGGCGGTGATCTCCTGGGAGTCCGCGCAGACGATGACCCGGGAGACCACCCAGTGGTGGGAGATCGGGATCTTCGCCTCCACCCAGGAGGGTCTGGAGCTGCCGGACCTGATGATGCACTACGGCTCGGTGCCCTTCGACATGCACACCCGCCGCCAGGGCTATCCCACCTCGCCGGAGTCCTTCGCGCTGACCCCGAACGTCACCCATGCCCGCTCGCGCGGCACGGTGCGGCTGCGCTCGATCGACTACCGCGACAAGCCCAGGGTCGACCCGCGCTACTTCACCGATGAGGAGGGTCATGACATGGCCGTCGCCGTCGCCGGGATCCGCAGGGCCCGGGAGATCGTCTCCCAGTCCGGGATGGACGCCTTCCGCGGCCGCGAGCTGTTCCCCGGGATCGAGGTGCAGACCGACGAGGAGATCGCCGAGTACGTCGCGAAGACCCACAACACCGTCTACCACCCCGCCGGCACCGTCCGGATGGGCGCGGCGGATGACGACACCTCCCCACTGGATCCGCAGCTGCGGGTCAAAGGCGTCACCGGTCTGCGCGTGGTCGACGGCTCGGTGATGCCCCAGCTGGTCGCCGTGAACCCGAACATCACCACCATGCTGATCGG
>JAKDNE010000254.1 GCA_030451965.1 Brachybacterium sp.
GCAGGGACACGTGCGCCGTGTTGCGCCCGTTTCACGGGAAACATGGCAGCGGTCGGAGTGTTGCCAGACGAGCTCGAGCCAGCCGAGCAGCGGAGTGACCGCCCGTCACCATTGGCGGCTCATCGGTGACGAGGGCGGCCAAATCTCGAAGCGGGTCAGTCACGTGCTTCGAATGGCTCCTCTCAGCAACCGTGGCGTGAAAGAGGCTTTATGTTGCACGTGGAACGGAAGATCCCCCCGCAAGACCTCCGCTGACCCCATAGCGGGACGAATCAGAGGCCGGCTGCGATGGAGATGATCCACATCGGTGTGGACTTAGCTGTTGGACCCGCGCAGCGTGGGCGAGGCTGAGCCGTCGAGGAGTTGCGTTCGTTTCCCGTGAAACGTCCGCACGGCACAGGACGCATGCAGTACTGCTCACGTCTGCGTCTCCGCGGCATGTTCGGGCCACGCCAGTCGGCTGGCGTCTACCGAGGAAGCGCCCGATTCTGGGACCGGGCTAGGGTTGATGTTTCCCGTGGAACCCCGCCTCAGACACCGCGACGCCACCGGGATGTAGTGGGCTTCGCCAGGCTGTTCTTGACGCCCTCCAGATACGTCACCACCGAGCTGCCGCCTGCTTTCCCTTGAGCACGAGACATTCGCATGTTCCACGGGAAACGTCGAGCGGCTCCCCCGAGATGGGGAACAGGTCAGTGACCGGACGTTTGGTCGAATCTTCCGTCGCATCCGTCTCGTTCCTGTGCTGAGGCAACGCGACACACTGTCCACTGGTGCGGGGATGGATCCGGCGGCGTCGGCGGCTAGTGCGCTTCCGGAAGGGATCGGACATTCCGCGTCCCCTTGGCCCTCGCGAGACGGCTCAGCGTTGTATCTGGCGCCGGACAGGCAGCCGATGATGGGGTAGACACCACCAAGCTGCGCGGCACGGCAAACGGCGAAGTTTCACGGGAAACCCGATCACGACTGGAGGCCAGCCCTCTGCTGATGCCGCCAGACTCCGCGAAGAACGGTAGTCCTTGACGAATTGTGCGTTCCACGTGGAACAAGGCGGGGTGACGAGGCTCGCGGGTGACTGCATCCCTGCTTTCATCGCGACGATGGCGACCGTTGTGTTGACGGAATACCCGAAGCGCTTGTGTCCGTGGTGGCTCTGTGGCGATTCACGTGAAACCTGTGGCCACTGCCCGTGTCATTGTGTCGTCACCCGTGGGGAGGTAGCGCCTTGCGTACTCCTGCACCGCTGGGCCGTGCTCAGGGGATCCACGTGAAGGCGTGCAGCGCGTCCCGAGCCCAGGACACGGTCCATCTGCTTCGATACACTCGATCCCAGGTTTCACGCGAAACTACCGCGCTTCCTCAGGGCGACGAGTGGGACTGACCGCCTCACCGAGACGAAACGCGGACCGAGAGGCCCTCGGGAACGGACCGCTGCCTCCTGCCGTCGTATGGAGTCCACATCGCGACACGATGACGCCGGCGGAGGTCTTCAGTCCATTCGACAATAGCCACGGCGGCCCGGTATCCGGAGTGTGCGCAATATTGTGGACAAGTCGGATCGCACACGTGTGCAGAAAGTACCGAGAGGCGAATGCCCTCCGGCTTCGAACCTCTGCCGGCGCGCGTCGCATTTGCCGCGATCCCGCATCAGTGCAGGTCAGACTCATAGTGAGGGAGAGGAGCGACGGAAGTCCCGGGGACGGCTATCCACAATTGATTGTGGACAACTATGTGGATATAGGCGCACTACGGTGTGGACAGAGATGTGGATAGACATGTGCATGACCGCGTTTCGGCACGTCGCAGACTCCGGTATCGGTCGAATTGACAGAAGGCTGCTACGGACCCCCGATGACCTCGGACGGAATCCTGCGCACGAGTGCACGAGCGCTCTGAGGATCAGCCGGCTGGACCGAACTCGGCGTCGATGACATGTTTGGGCTGCGCGCCTGTACGGCGGTGTACGAGGTTCCAGGGCCCGGCGAGAGTCAGCTCATCGCCATCGAGGTCGGTGCCGGAGAGATCCTGCAGAGTCAGCCCGGGTGGTTCCGCGGCTCCGGTCTCCGCAGACCCGGGCAGAAACTGCAGCCAGGTGGGCAGCACGTCGACCGACCACTGGTCCAGGAGCTCCTCGGAAGGATCTTCGACCAGCAGGACCCGCACGGCGGCTCCCCAGCGTCGACCGAGCTCCCACAGGACCGTCGGTGCGGGGCGGGAGGGGCCGGCCCAGGGTGCAGTGACCACGACCAGCACCGGGACGCCGCCCACTGTGGTATCCGTCGCAGCGGGGACGCGGTCCCGATCCTGAGATGGTCCGCTCCCCCGGGGGAGCGGCCGGGTCACTGGGCTGCGGTGTGGGCGATGGCGTCCTCGACCTCGACGCCGGCGGCGGTGTCCGCGAGCCAGCGCTCCGCATCCAGGGCGGCCTGGCATCCGGTGCCGGCGGCGGTGATCGCCTGGCGGTAGGTGTGGTCGACGACGTCGCCGGCGGCGAAGACTCCGGGCACCGAGGTCTGCGTGGAACGTCCGACGCAGACGATGTATCCCTCGTCGTCCAGCTCGATCTTTCCGCGCAGCAGGTCGGTGCGCGGGAGGTGACCGATCGCTTCGAACACCGCGTTGGTGGGCATGACCCGCTCCTGACCTGTGACCGTGTCACGGAGGGTCACGGATTCGACCTTGTCGGTGCCGTTGATGCTGACGAGCTCGCTGTTCCACGCGAAGCTCAGCTTCGGATCCGCTGCGGCGCGCCGTGCCATGATCTTCGAGGCGCGCAGCTCGTCGCGGCGGTGGACGAGGGTGACGGACCTGCCGAAACGGGTCAGGAACGTGGCCTCCTCGACCGCGCTGTCACCGCCGCCGACCACCACGATCTCCTGGTCCTTGAAGAAGAAGCCGTCACAGGTCGCGCACCAGCTCACGCCCTTGCCGGAGAGGGTCTCCTCGCCGTCGATCCCCAGCTTGCGGTAGGCGGAACCGGTGGTGATGATCAGAGTCTTCGCCAGGTAGACGGTGCCGTCGTCCAGCGTGACCCGCTTGACCTCACCGTCGAGCTCGAGGTTCACCGCATCCTCATAGACGACCTCGGCACCGAAGCGCTCCGCCTGTTCCTGGAGGTTCGTCATCAGCTCGGGCCCCTGGATCCCGTCGGGGAAGCCGGGGAAGTTCTCCACGTCGGTAGTGGTCATCAGGGCGCCGCCGGCATCGAGAGCGCCGGCGACCACGATCGGCTTCATCTCGGCACGCGCGGTGTAGATGGCGGCGGTGTAACCGGCGGGGCCGGAGCCGACGATCACGACCTCGTGGAGGGTGTCGTCCTGCGCGGCATCCGCGATCGGAGCGGGCCGTGCGGTCGGGGCGGGGCCGCCGAGGATGTTCAGTGCCTGGATGGGCTGCGACATGGAGGTTGTCCTTCCGTGGAGGGGTCGGGCGGTCAGCGGGAGGACCGTCTTCAAGTATGGAACAGGTCGCCGTGGGCGACCCAGGGATGGAACGAGGTCAGAGGGAGCCGATCATCACGTCCCCGGACCAGAGCCTGTTCTGCTGTGGAGTGATGTCGTCATCGGTGGATCCGCAGGTGGGAAGCACCACGGTGGCAGAGACGATGCCGCCGTTGGCCCGCAGCGTCTCGCGGTCCAACGGGCCGTGCACCAGCAGCCAGCCTGCTGTCTGATCGCCGCCGAATGCGACCTCCTCCAGGATCAGGATCGAATCCGGGATCCCCTGCTCCCGGAGGCAGTTGGCCGCATCGAAGCTCGTCATCGGCTGGATCTTGCCGGAGTCGACCAGGCGCTGCACCTCGGTGCCGAGGGTGGTCTCAGTGACAACGGGAGCGCCGACGGAAACCTTCCCGGCACTGCCCTGCGAGTCGGCCGCGACCGCCCCTGCACCGTGGCGATTGTCGGTGGTCTGTCCGAGGGCGCCCGCCAGCTGCACCCCCACCAGGGCGGAGGCGATCAGTGCGATCAGCACCACCGGGACGGGTACGCCGAGGACGGAGCCGAGGCGCGGTCGGCGAGCATCCCCTGTCGGCGAGGACGGGCGGCCCGGCGGCCGGGTGCTCATTCGGCCTGGATCTCGGCGATGCGCGCGCGGAACCGACCGTTCTGATCGCTGTCCGGCGGGAGTTCCGTGATCCACACCATGACCATGTCGGTCTCCATCTCCTCCGGAGCCTCCAGACGGACCTCGCCGTCCGCCACGAATTCACCGCTGGCCAGCACCTCCCCGGGGGAGCCGTCCTCGTTCACGCTCCGCAGCTCGACGAGCCCGCCGTTGTTGCGCGCCGTGGTGAGCGTGAGGGCGGTGAAGGTGGAGGGCTCGGTGAAGTGCATACGCATCCCCACCCCCTCCTTCAGACCGCCGAAATCGGGGCTCGCGTAATGCTGGGTGGACCAGTACGTGGAGGTGTCGCCGTCGGTCAGCCGCTCCTGCTGATCGGTATGGTCCGGCTCCTCGCCGTCCGGGAGCGCGAGCAGTTCGACGCTGTCGATCTCGGGGGCGGGCAGTGCCTCCTCGGTCTCCTCCGCAGTGGGTTCGACCGGAGCCTCTTCCGACTCCTCCTCCTCGGTGGGGGCCGCCGTGGTCGCCGCCGGGGAGGTGGCCAGCGGATCCTTGAGGATGTCGCGGACATCGCTGGTGATCGTGGTCAACGCGATGACCAGCGCGATCATCACGACGATCGCACCGCCGATGATGATCCACTGCGACTGCAGCGAGCGCTTCTCCTGGTCCCGAGGGCCCATCGTGAAGGTCCCGGGGGCGTTGTTGTCCACGGCGACCCCGACCACGTCGCGCAGCAGCGAGCTGCGCGCATAAGGCGCGGTGCTCTCCTCCGGCTCCTCGAACACCGAGCGGTCGCGGCCGTGGATCACGATCGGCCCGTCCTCACGCCCGTGTGCCACCGGGGCCGAGCGTCCGGCGACCGGGACCGGAGCAGAGGGAGAG
>JAKDNE010000255.1 GCA_030451965.1 Brachybacterium sp.
GTCGCGAGCGCCCCGAAGGAGATGCCGTACAGGCCTGTCGCGACCCCGATGGACAGGCCGGTGCGGCGGATGCTGCGCAGGCGGTCGGCGGTGGCGTCCCAGGGGGAGGGGTGCGCCGCCTGCGGGCCGGAGGAAGCGGTCGTCATGATGCTCGACACTCTACGATCAGCAGGAACGACGCCGTCCCGCCGTCCATCGCGCGATGTGAGAATCTAGGATCATGACCCCTCCTTCGGATCCTGCCTCCCCCCGCTCCCCCCGCGAGCACGGGCACGCACTGCCGCTGCGCGGAGACGTCCTGCTGCTGGACATGGATGGCACGCTCATCGATTCGGGTCCCGCCGTCGAGAGGTCCTGGAACCGTCTGTTCGCCGAATTCGGCGCCGACCTCGAGTTCGGGGCGGAGCAGCACGGCAAGCCCGCCCGACAGGTGCTCGGCGAGGTCCTCCCGGATCTCGGGGAGGACGGGATCTCAGCGGCGCATCGCCGTATCGAGGAGCTCGAGGTCTCCGACGTCGACGAGATCGTGGTGCTGCCGGGCACCGAGCGGCTGCTCGCCGAGCTCGCCGCCGCCGCGGAGCAGCGGGGACGGCCCACCTGGACCATCGTCACCTCCTGCACAGCACCGCTGTTCGAGGCCCGCTGGGCCCGCACCGGGCTGCCGGTCCCCGCCGGACTCGTCACGGCGGACCAGGTGACCAGGGGCAAGCCCGATCCGGAGCCCTATCTGCTGGGCGCCGAGAGGCTCGGCGCGGATCCGGCCGCGAGCATCGTGATCGAGGACTCGATCGGTGGGCTGCGCTCCGGTGCGGCGGCCGGGTCCCGCACCATTGCGGTGACCAGCACCACGCCGGCGGGGGACCTCGCGCCCCTCGCGGATGCCCTGGTCACGTCGTTGGATGATCTCGAGGTGAGGGTCGACGGCGCCGGGCTGCTGCTCTCGCGCCGCGGCCGCTGAACGTCACGTCGCGCCTGCATCGTCGCGCCCGATGGCGTTGATAGGCTCGGGCGGCCGAACCCGGTTCGTCCGCACGCCCGGAACCGTCCGGAGCGTCCCCGACGCCCCTGCGCTCTGCCGTCGAGCGCCGTGACCGCGGGCGGAAGCCGTCCCCTTCGAAAGGACTCATCCCATGTGCGGAATCGCCGGTACCTATGGATTCGGTGCTGACACCGAGGGCATCGCCCGCCGGATGAGCAGCGCGCTGGCCCATCGCGGTCCCGACGGCGAAGGCCTCTTCGTCGACGACCGGACCGGTCTGGCCCACCGCCGCCTCGCCATCATCGATCGCGAGCACGGCGCGCAGCCGATGACCACGGCAGACGGTCGCTACACGATCATCTACAACGGCGAGACCTACAACTACCTCGACCTGCGCGAGGAGCTCGAGCAGCTCGGCCACACCTTCCGCACCGACTCCGACACCGAGGTGCTGCTGGAGGCCCATGCGGAGTGGGGCACTGCCGCCTACGACCGCTTCAACGGCATGTTCGCCTTCGCGATCCATGATGCGCACACCGGCACCGTGACCGTCGCCCGCGACCACTTCGGCATCAAGCCGCTCTACTACTGGAGCGACCCCACTGCGGACGCCGCCGACGGGCCGCGCGTCGTGTTCGGCTCGGAGATCCGCTCACTGCTGGCCGCTCGCGTGTTCGAGGCCGCACCGGATGACCGCGCCGTCTACCGCTACCTGAAGTTCCGCGTCCAGGACGACGATTCGCAGACCTTCTTCGCGGGCGTGAACCGGCTGATGGCCGGCGAGGTGCTCGAGATCCGTGCCGACGGCACCGAGATCACCTCCTTCACCCGCCTGAAGGACGAGCTGCGCGAGATCGCCGCGCGCCCCTCCCGCCCCTACGACGAGCAGGTCGTGGACGAGTACCGCGAGCGGTTCCAGGAATCGGTGCGCCTGCGGCTGCAGTCCGAGGTGCCCGTGGGCACCTCGCTCTCCGGCGGCCTGGACTCCTCCGCGGTCGCCGCCCTGATCGCCCGTCAACTGCGCGAGCAGCCCGACGACGAGCGCTACAGCGCCGTCGGCACCCGCCAGAACACCTTCTCCGCGGTGTTCCCGAACTCCTCGAACGACGAGGAGCGCTACGTGGACGCGCTGCTGGAGGACTACCAGGGGCAGATCACCTCCCACAAGATCACTCCGCAGCCCGACTCCTTCCTCGAGGACATGCACGATTTCGTGCGCACCCAGGAGGAGCCGATCATCTCCACCGGCCCGTACGCCCAGTACGCGGTGATGCGCGAGGCCAGTCAGCACGTCACCGTGCTGCTGGACGGCCAGGGCGCCGACGAGATGATGGCCGGGTACAACCCGTACTTCTACGTCTACCTCCGTCAGCTGCGCCGACAGAAGCGGTTCAAGGAGCTCGCCAGCGAGATCGTCGGCTCCCGCGACATCCTGCGCAAGCTCGCCCGGACCAAGTTCTCCGGCCGCACCACGGTGCCGATCGAGGCGCTGCTGAACTCCGGCTTCGTCGCCGAGCACCACGACGAGAAGGTCACCTCGGTCCAGGACGACCTCAAGGAGCGGCTGCTCGAGGACACCTTCCGCTCCTCGCTGCCGTCCCTGCTGCGCTACGAGGACAAGAACACGATGCGCTTCAGCATCGAGGGCCGTGTCCCCTTCGTGGACAAGGAGCTGCTGAAGTTCCTGTTCTCCCTCGACGAGTCGGCGATCATCCACGACGGCTGGAACAAGCGGATCCTGCGCGAGTCCATGGACGGGATCCTCCCCGACATGATCTCCAAGCGCCGCAACAAGATCGGCTTCACCACCCCGGAGGGGGAGTGGTTCCGCTCGATCGCCCCGCAGCTGCGGGAGATCTTCGCCTCGCAGACCTTCGCCTCACGTCCCTACTTCGACGCCGCGAGCGTGCTGGCGCTGTTCGACGACTACATCGCTCATCCCGAGAACTACGGCACCCTGATGTTCTGGCGCCTGCTGAACGTCGAGCTGTGGATGCGTACCTTCTTCGACGATGCCGACGGCGCGGTCCGAGCGCTCGGTGGCTCGGCCGAGGCCGAGGGGGCGCCCGCGCCGACACCCGCCGCGGCACCCGCGCCGGAGGCGGACGCGGAGGAGCCCAAGAGTGACTATGTCGCCAACCCGGGCAAGCAGCTCGACCACGTCTCGGACGCCGATGGGCACAGCTGGCGCCGACTGCCGCTGCAGACCGAGCTGGTGGCCCGCGGCGACGACATCGAGACGCTCGCCCGCGAGCGCGTCGAGCGCTTCGCCGCAGCCCTCCCCGCCGAGGCCGTGCCCGCAGGAATGCCGTGGTACTTCGTGATCAGCGAGAAGATCATCGCGATCTCGCAGGGACGCTCCTGGTTCACCTGGGAGGTCAAGCCCCGCCGCTCGGCGAAGGTGCTCAGCCGCTTCGTCAGCCGCACCCCGGCCGGCATCGGCCTGGGCGACCCGACCACTATGGAGCTGGCCATCCGCGAGGTCGGGCTGCCCCGCGTGCTCGCCGCCTCCGCCGCGGGCGCCGCAGGCAAGGTGGTGGGTCGCAAGGGACTGTTCTACGAGGTCGTCGGCGCGAACGTGCGAGCCATCGACGGACCCACCCCCTACTCCGCCTTCCCCTCGAACGTCTCCGCGAAGCTCCCGCCGAAGGATCCGGACGCGGTCTCCGCACGGATCTCCGCCGCGATCCGCGGAGCGGATATCCCCGCCGCCCTGCGCGAGAGCTTCGTGGGCACCGTGGTGATGGATGCCAACGACATCGGACGCAATATCCTGGGCTCCGATGTCGCCACCTCGCACGAGCATCTCGAGGCGACCTTCGCCGACAATCCGCTCGGTCAGGGCCGTCAGCGCACCCCGATGGCGATCCTGGTGGATCTCGGCATCGCGTCACAGCGGTGAGAATGCTCCGGCCTGGTCTAGGCTCCGGGCAGCAGAGCATTTTCGGGAGGAATTCATGACCAGCACCGACCTGCGCCTCGAGCGGCCTTTCGGCGCGGTGGGGACCGCGATGGTCACCCCGCTCACCGAGGACGGCCACAAGGTGGACCTCGATGTAGCCCAGCAACTCGCCGTCCACGTCGTCGAGCACGGCCACGACATGATCGTGGTCTCCGGCACCACCGGCGAGGCCCCGACCCTCACCGATGTGGAGAAGATCGAGCTGGCCCGTGCGGTGCGTGAGGCCGTCGGGCCCGAGATCACCGTGGTCGCAGGGGTGGGCACCTACGACACCGCCCACTCCATCGACCTCGCGCGGGAGCACGCCAAGCTCGGCGTCGACGGCCTGCTGGTCGTCACCCCGTACTACTCCAAGCCGAGCCAGGCCGGGATCATCTCGCACACCACCGCGATCGCCGACTCCACGGACCTGCCGGTCATGCTCTATGACATCCCCGGCCGCACCGCGACCCCGCTGGCCTACGAGACGCTCCTGCGCCTGGGCGACAACCCGCGGATCCTCGCCGTCAAGGATGCCAAGGCAGATCTGCAGCAGGCCTCGCGGATCATGGAGCAGACCGACCTCGTCTACTACTCGGGCGAGGACGGGCTGAACCTCCCGTGGCTGTCGATCGGCGCGGTGGGGATCGTGTCCGTGGTGGGACAGGTCGCCGGCGAGCTGGAGAAGGCGATGATCGACGCCGTCGACCGCTTCGACCTGGCCGCCGCCCGCGATGCCCACCACCGCCTCGTCCCAGTGGTCGACGCCATCATGAACCACATGCCCGGTGCCGTGGCCGCGAAGGCGGCGCTGCACCTGCAGGGCGTGCTGCCCCACGCCGCGATGCGCGGCCCCCACGTCCCGGCCGATGCCGACCAGCTGCGCATGCTCGCGGCCGCGCTGGATGCCGCCGGCCTCCTCTGACCAGGCCCGCCACCGAACCGGCGTGTCCACCCGCTGACGCTCTTCCACCCTGGCGCTCGTCTACCCGCTGACGCTCTTCTACCCGCTGACGCTC
>JAKDNE010000256.1 GCA_030451965.1 Brachybacterium sp.
CGCCTCCCGGCGGAGGCCTCGGGCCATGACCCGCTGCTGCTGCTCGCCTCCGCCTCTGCGGGGCGCCGGGCAACGCTGCGGGCGGCACGCATCGAGCACTCGACGCTGCCGGTCGACCTCGATGAGGAAGCGATCCTCGACCGCGCCCGTGCGGTGGCTGCCGACTCCGGGGATCCGGACTCCGTCCCCACCGCCGCGGACGAGGTGCTGCTGCTCGCCCGGGAGAAGGCGCTCGCGGCGACGACGCGCAGCGACGGCGGCTACGTGGTGCTCGGCTGCGACTCGATGCTCGAGCTGGACGGCGAGGTGATCGGGAAGCCGCTGACCGCCGGCCGTGCCCGCGAGCGCTGGCGGGCGATGCGCGGTCGCACCGGCATCCTGCATTCCGGCCACTGGCTGGTCGACGACCGCGACGAGGAGGACGGTGGCACCGGCGCCACCCTCGGAGCGACGGCGAGCTGCGAGCTGCGCTTCGCCGACCTCTCCGACGAGGAGATCGACGCCTACGTCGCCACCGGTGAACCGCTCGGGGTGGCCGGCGGTTTCACCCTCGACGGCATCGGAGGCCCCTTCATCGAGCACGTCCAGGGAGATCCGCACGCCGTGGTCGGTCTCTCCCTTCCTCTGCTGCGCAGGATGCTCGGCGAGATCGGGGTGGGCATCCATGAGCTGTGGGAGGACTCCACCGACACCGTCCCGTCGTGCCCTGCCGACGGCTGAGCCCTCTCGGTACTAGACTCGACCTCTGCTGACCCCCTCGGAAGGATCCATCGCCGATGCCCGCTCGCTCCTCCAAGCCCCGCCCCCTGTCCACGGTGCTGATCGCCAACCGTGGAGAGATCGCGGTGCGGATCGCACGGGGCTGCCGGGACGCCGGGCTCCGCTCCGTCGCGGTGTACGCCGATCCGGACCGCGATGCGCTGCACACGCAGGTGGCCGACGAGGCGTACGCCCTCGGTGGCACCACTGCCGCCAGCTCGTACCTCGTGGTGGACAAGATCCTGGACATCGCCCACCGCTCCGGTGCCGACGCGATCCACCCCGGCTACGGCTTCCTCTCCGAGCGGGCAGACTTCGCCCAGGCGGTCATCGATGCGGGGCTGACGTGGATCGGCCCTTCGCCCGCCGCGATCGAGAAGCTCGGCGACAAGGTCTCCGCCCGCCACATCGCCCAGAAGGCCGGCGCCCCCCTGGTCGCCGGCACCAAGGATCCGGTGCAGAACTCCGACGAGGTCGTGGACTTCGCCCGCGAGCACGGGCTGCCGATCGCGATCAAGGCCGCGTTCGGCGGCGGCGGCCGCGGTCTGAAGGTGGCCCGCGAGGAGTCCGAGGTCCGCGAGCTGTTCGACTCCGCGGTGCGCGAGGCCATCGCCGCTTTCGGCCGCGGTGAATGCTTCGTGGAGCGCTACCTCGACTCCCCCCGCCATGTCGAGACCCAGTGCCTCGCGGACATGCACGGCAACGTCCAGGTGGTCTCCACCCGTGACTGCTCGCTGCAGCGCCGCCACCAGAAGCTGGTCGAGGAGGCGCCCGCGCCCTTCCTGAGCGCGCAGCAGAACGCCCAGCTGGTCAGCTCCTCCAAGGCGATCATGCGCGAGGCCGGCTACACCGGCGCCGGCACCTGCGAGTTCCTGGTCGGCAAGGACGGCACCATCTCGTTCCTCGAGGTCAACACCCGCCTCCAGGTGGAGCACCCGGTGACCGAGGAGATCGCAGGCGTGGACCTGGTGCGCGAGCAGCTGCGCATCGCCGCGGGCGAGCGCATCAGCGACGAGGACCCCGTCGCGCGGGGCCACTCCTTCGAGTTCCGCATCAACGGTGAGGATCCGGGCCGCGGCTTCATGCCCGCCCCCGGTCGGGTCCAGCGCTTCGATGCGCCCTCGGGCCCCGGGGTGCGCCTGGAGACGGGAGTGCGGGCGGGCGACGAGGTCTCCGGGGCGTTCGACTCGATGCTCTCGAAGCTCGTCGTCACCGGCGCCACCCGCCAGGAAGCGCTCGAGCGCTCCCGTCGGGCGCTCGCGGAGTTCCGGATCGAAGGGATCCCGACCGTGCTCCCCTTCCACCGCAGGGTGGTCGAGGACCCGGCCTTCGCGCCGGAGGACCCCGAGCAGGCCTTCTCCGTGCACACCCGGTGGATCGAGACGGAGTTCGACAACGATCTGCCGGCTGCCCCGCTGCCGGGCCAGCCGGAGGACACCGAGGACCGCGAGGCCGTGGTCGTCGAGGTGGACGGCCGACGGGTCGAGATCAGTCTGCCCGCCTCGCTGCGTGCTCCCCAGGCCGCGGTGCGGCAGCGTCGCAAGCGCCAGCACCGTGCGACCGGGGAGGTCGCCGGCGGCGGCAGCAGCGTCTCGGCACCGATGCAGGGCACCATCGTCAAGGTGGTCGCCGAGGAGGGCCAGTCGGTGGCCGATGGCGACCTGCTGGTGGTGCTCGAGGCGATGAAGATGGAGCAGCCGATCACCGCCCATCGCTCCGGGATCGTCACGGGGCTCAGCGCCGAGATCGGGGCCACCGTCTCCGCCGGCGCGGTCCTGTGCGCCATCGAGGACTGAGGACCGATCTGCCGCGCCGAGAACCAGGTCTCGGACCGCGTGCGCGCTGTGACGGTGGTCCCACTCCCGATCGCGGCAGCTGCGAGTCCGTCAGCGGCACCGGCCGGCTCAGGGCGCAGACCCGCTCCTGGAACCGCCCGGCTCAGTCCTCGGGCGCCAGCACTCGCTGCCTCGCCACTTCGGCCAGGGAGCCGGTGAGCGAGGGGTAGATGGTGAAGGTGCCGGCGACCTGTTCGGCGGTGAGCCGGTGCGCGACGGCGAGGGTGTAGGGCAGGATCAGCTCGCTCGCCCGCGGCGCCACCACCACGGCGCCGATCACGGTGTGGGAGCCGGGGGCCACGATGAGCTTCACGAAGCCCTCGGTGATCCCCTGCATCTTCGCTCGCGGGTTCGTCTCCAGGTGCAGCGTCAGCACCTCGCCCGACACCTCGCCGTCCAGGACGTCCTGTTCGCTGACCCCGACCACGGCGATCTCCGGGCTGGTGAAGATCGCGGAGGAGACCTGGGCCGAGATCAGCGGGGAGACGGCGTCGCCCAGCGCATGATGCATGGCGATCCGGCCCTGCATCGCCGCGACCGAGGCCAGCGGGTACACCCCGGTGCAGTCCCCGGCGGCATAGATCCCCCGCACGGAGGTCCGGGAGACGCGATCGGTCTCGATGTGGCCGGACTCCTTCACCCGCACCCCGGCGGTCCATAGTCCGAGGTCGGAGGTCCAGGGGATCCCGCCGATGGCCACCAGCACATGGCTGCCGGCGATCTCCTCACCCGTGGTGAGGGTCACCACCACCCCGTCCTCTGTGCGGCGCGCGGTGGCGGCGCGGGAGCGGGAGCGCACGGTGACGCCCCGCCTGGCGAAGGCCTCCTCGAGCACATCGGCGGCCTCCGCGTCGGTGCCGGGCAGCACCTTCTCACGGGAGGAGACCAGCGTGACCTCGCTGCCGAGGGACCGGTAGGCGCTGGCGAACTCGGCACCGGTCACGCCGGAGCCGACGACGATGAGGTGCTCCGGCAGACGGTCCAGCTCGTACAGCTGCGTCCAGTTCAGGATCCGCTCGCCGTCGCAGGGGGCGCTGTCCAGCTCCCGGGGGCGGGCCCCGACCGCCAGCAGGATCACCTCGGCCTCGAGGCTCGTCACCCGCTCCCCGACCCCATCGAGCACCTCGACGCGATCGGGCCCGTCCAGGCGCCCCTTCCCGTCGATGACCTCCACTCCGGCCGCGACCAGGTTCGAGCGGATGTCCGCGGACTGCGCGGCGGCGAGCTCGCGCACCCGATGGTTGACGGCGGCGAGGTCGACGTTCAGGGAATGGGCGGTGGGGGCGTTGCCGTTGTCGGCGTCGCGGATGCCGAGCTGTTGGGAGCCTCCGACCTGGTCCAGCACGTCGGCGGTGGCGATCAGGGTCTTGGAGGGCACCACATCGGTGATCACCGCGGCGCCGCCGATGCCGCGGTCCTCGATCAGCACGGTCTCAGCGCCGTGCCGCGCGGCGGTCAGCGCGGCCTCGTACCCTCCCGGGCCGCCACCGATGATCACCACCCGGGCACTGTCCCCCGCGCGGGGGAGACGACGAGGGTCCGAGGGAAGGGCGGTGCGAGGATCGGTCACGGTGCCATTGTGGCAAAGACTGCACGGTCGGGAGCCGTATTCGGGCTTCCGTCGGCGTTCCCCGACGGCGGGCACAGCACGCTGTGCGCGGCCCCGGTCCGGCGGGCGCCGGAGAGCCGCGCCGGGATGCCCCGGCGTCGGCCCGTCTGCGCTACCTTCGGTCCATGACTTCTTCCGTTCCCGACCCGTACCAGCTCGCCCGCGAAGCCGCCGACGCCATCGCCGAGGCCAGCGGAGTCCCCGCCCACGATCTCGCCCTGGTGCTCGGCTCAGGATGGTCCGGCGCCGCCGACCTGCTCGGTGAGACGGTCTGGCAGGCCGACGCGAGCACGATTCCCGGATTCCGACCGCCGGCCGTCGCCGGTCACGTCGGCACCCTGCGCTCGGTGCGGGTGGAAGGAACCGGCGCGCGCGCCCTGGTGCTCGGTGCCCGCACCCACTTCTACGAAGGGGCCGGCGTGGACGCCACGGTCCACGGGGTGCGCACCGCAGCCGCGAGCGGGGCCCGCACCATGGTGCTGACCAACGGCTGCGGAGGGATCGATCCCTCCTGGACTCCCGGCACGCCGGTGCTGATCCGCGACCAGATCAACTTCACCGGCGCCACCCCGCTGACCGGCGCCAACTTCGTGGACCTCACCGATCTGTACACCCCGGCGCTGCGCGCCCTCGCCCACGAGGTCGACAGCAGCCTCGACGAGGGTATATACATGCAGTTCTCGGGCCCGAGCTACGAGACCCCCGCCGAGGTGCAGATGGCGA
>JAKDNE010000257.1 GCA_030451965.1 Brachybacterium sp.
GGCGGCAGAGGCCATGGGAGGCCGCGGCGGCGGCAAGCCCGACCTGGCCCAGGGCGGCGGCGGCGAGCCCTCCCGCATCGCGTCGGCGTTCACCGCGGTACGCGAGGCGATCCAGGCGGCGGCCACCGCATGACTCCTCAGGGCAACCGGCCCGCTGACGACGCCCCGGAGCTGCCTCGGGGCGTACGGCTCGGGGTCGATGTGGGCGACGTCCGCGTCGGTCTGGCGCGCAGCGACCTGGACGGGATGATCGCGACCCCCGTCGAGACGCTCGAGCGCGCTGCAGCCGTGGGGCGTGTCGTGCAGGAGGCGCGTGAGGCCGAGGCTCGTGTCATCATGGTGGGGCTTCCGAGGTCCTTGAACGGCTCCGAGGGCGCCGCCGCCCAGAAGGCACGGGACTTCTCTGCGGAGCTCACCATGTCGCTGGCCGGGGACTCCTCGGACACCGAGGTCAGGCTCATCGATGAACGACTGACCACCGTCTCGGCGCACAAGGCGCTGCACAGCTCGGGACGCAAGGGCCGGAAGCACCGCCAGGTCGTCGATCAGGTCGCCGCCGTGATGATCCTGCAGCAGGCGCTGGATACCGAGCGGTCCACCGGTGCACGCGCCGGGGAGAGGGTCGAGGCTGCGCAGGCCGAGCCCGCGACCGCCCAGGACCCGACCCAGGAGGACGCCTGATGAACGACGAGGATCTCTCCTTCGATGAGCTCGCGGAGACGCAGGGCGAGATGAAGCGGTCCACCCGGCGCGGTCGTCGGCGAGCTCCGCGACGGGGCGGACTCCTGCGGCGTGCGCTGCCGGTGCTGCTGGTGCTGCTGGTGCTGGGAGGTCTCGTCTACGGCGGGATGGAGAGCTATCGCTGGGTCACCTCCAACGTCAGCGTCGAGGAGGAGGCGAGTGATTTCGAGGGGCCGGGCCATGACGAGGTCCCGGTCGAGGTCGCTGCGGGCGATACCGGCACCGACGTCGCGAACACGCTGGTGGAGGAGGGAGTCATCAAGTCCATCGGCCCCTTCGTGAGCCTCTTCAGCAACACTCCTGATGCCGCCCAGATCGAACCCGGAATCTATTCGCTCCGCCTGGAGATGACCTCGGCGGATGCGCTCAACGCGCTGATGGACCCCACGAATCTGGCCGGCCACCGGGTGATCATCCCCGAGGGCAAGCGGCTCACCCAGATCTGGGAGCAGTTCGCCGCCGAGACCGAGATCCCCGTCGAGGACTTCGAGGCCGCGGCGAAGGACTACACCTCCTACGGCATCCCCGAGAACGAGGCCGGCACCCTCGAGGGATACCTGCTCCCCGGCCGCTACGACATCTACGAGGACCAGACCGCCGAGGACGTCATCGAGATGATGTGGGGGCGGATGGAGGAGGAGCTCACCGCGCGGGAGATCCCCCAGGACCAGTGGCACCGGACCCTGACCATTGCGTCGCTCGCGGAGATGGAGGTGCGCAGGCCCGAGGACTACGGGAAGGTCGTGCGCACCATCGAGAACCGGCTCGAGGGCGTGGGGGAGGCGGACGGCTCACCGATGAAGCTCCAGTTCGACTCCACCGTCCACTACGCGGCCGGGAAGTCCGGGAGCGTTGCGACCTCCGACGAGGAGCGCGCCTCCGACGACCCGTACAACACCTACCGCCACGTCGGACTGCCGCCGGGTCCGATCTCCGCCCCGGGAGCGAATGCCCTGGACGCCGCCGTCGACCCGCCGGCGGGCGACTGGCTGTACTTCGTCAGTGTGAACACCGACTCCGGGGAGACGAAGTTCGCGGCCACCTGGGCGGAGCACGAGGAGAACGTCAAGGAGTGGCAGGCGTGGGAAGCATCGAACTGACGGGATCCCGCCGCTTCGCCGTGGTCGGGTCCCCGGTCGGCCACTCGCTCTCTCCCGTGCTCCACCGCACGGCGTACACCGTGCTGGGCATCACCGACGCGGAGTACGCCCGGCACGAGGTGTCCGCCGGGGCGCTCGAAGGCTTCCTGGCGCGGGGTCCCGGCCAGGAGCTGTCCGGGCTCAGCGTGACCATGCCCGGCAAGCCGGAGGCCTTCGCCCTGGCCGCGGAGACCGATGCCACCTCCCGGGCTCTCGGGGTGGCCAACACCCTGTTGCGCCGTGAGGACGGCAGCTGGCGCGCCGAGAACCACGACGTGCACGGCATCATGGCCGCGCTCCGCGACCACGGGGCTCGCTCCGGGGGCAGCGGGGCGGTGCTCGGCTCCGGGGCCACGGCTCTCAGCGCCGTCGCCGCCCTGATCGAGCTCGGTGTGGACACGGTGCTGCTCTGCGCCCGCTCTGCGGAGAAGCTGTCCGTGCTGGAGGAGTTCGCGACGCGGCACGGGACGGAGGTCCAGCGGGTGCCCTGGGACCGGCACCACGAGGTGCTCGGGGCCGACTGCGTGGTCAGCGCGCTCGCGATCGACGGCGCGCACGCCGTGGCCGCCCAGTGGCGTGCCCGGCCATCCCTCCCACAGGCCGACGTGCTGCTGGATGTGCTCTACGACCCCTGGCCGGCCCCGCTCGCGGCCGTCGTCCGCGACGCCGGGGGAGAGGTCGCCGACGGGCTCGAGATGCTCGCCCACCAGGCAGATATGCAGCTGCGTTCGATGCTGGGCGTGCCCGTGGCTCCGGTTGTTCAGATGCTCGCCGCCGCCCGGCGGGAACTCGGCCACGGTGCGGCGGGACGTCGGCCCTGACGGGACGTCGGGCCTTGCTCGCACAGGTAAAGTCTGAGTAAAGTGATCTGTGTCGTACAGGCTCCTGGGGAGCTCGGGAACGAAGATGAGAGGTCATCCATGGAGCTGGCGCGCGAGGCACAGGACGAGATCGTGACAGCGACCCTCCGGGGCGCCGGAACGGGTCTCGACCCTGAGGTTCTCGACTCCGAGACCACCACGATGATGCTGCGTCGGTGCACGGCCCTGGCTGCGCGCGCCCGTGTCGATCTGCTCTCCCCGAGCCGCTGCGGCGCCGCCGATGAACTGATCGACCTGCTCGCCCAGATGGAGTCGTGGGAGCCGACCGCCCTCGAGGCCCCCGATCCGACGATGACGGTGCTGGCGGCGGCAGCGCTCCAGGACCTCGTCGAACGCCTGCGCCTCGCCGAACCGCGACAGGGATCGAGCTCTGCCACGCTCATCACCAGCAGCGACGCGGTGCTGGTCGTGCTGCGGGGCATCATGGTGGGCGGCCCGGTCAACGTCCCGGCGTGATTGTCTTCACGTTCCTGCAGGCAGGGCCGCTTTCGGTGTCGGAGCACGGCTGATGCCGTGCTAATCTGCTCTCGTCGCTGCGGCGAACACCCGTCCGGGTGGCGGAATTGGTAGACGCGCTAGCTTGAGGTGCTAGTGCCCGTTTTAGGGCGTGGGGGTTCAATTCCCCCTCCGGACACACGAGCAGAACCCCGATCCACCGAGGTGGATCGGGGTTCTTCGTTCCCCATGGCGCGCGGCACCTCTCACCTGCGTGGGAGAATCTCCGCCATGGTCCACGTCTTCCTCCACGAGCCGGTCATCGCCGGGAACACCGGCAACGCGATCCGGCTGTCCGCCGTCACCGGTGCCCACCTCCACCTCATCGAACCCCTCGGCTTCGACCTGGAGGATGCGAAGCTCCGCCGCGCCGGACTGGACTACCACGACCTCGCCGACGTGAGCATCCACCCCGACGCCGAGCATGCGTTCGCGACGCTGCCGCAGGCCCGGATCTACGCCTTCTCCGCCCACACCGACGTCTCCTTCGACAGCATCGAGTACACCCGCGAGGACATCCTGCTGTTCGGGACCGAGCCGACCGGTCTGCCCGCGGAGGTCCTGGGGCATCCGCGGATCACCTCCCGGGTGCGGATCCCGATGCTCCCCGCACGGCGCTCGCTCAACCTCGCCAACGCCGTCTCGATCGCCGTCTACGAGGCCTGGCGGCAGCTGGGCTACGACGGGGCCGGGGCATGAGCCGCCGCCGACCCGCGGCGGTGGAGCACCGCTCGTCCCTGCCTGCACGGCTGGAACGCCGCAATGCCCTGTTCCAGCAGTGGCAGGCGCTGCTCACCAATCGCACCAAGCGCAGCCGCAGCGGAGAGATGATCATCCAGGGGGTGCGGCCGATCACCCTGGCGATCGCGCACGGGGTGGAGATCCGGGCGCTGCTGTCCGACGGCCGTGACCAGCCCTCCCGCTGGGCGCGCGACCTGCTCGAGGCTCCTCCCGCCCCCGTGGTGGAGCTGGCCCCGGAGCTGATGGCCGAGCTGGGGGAGCGGGAGGACGGCGCGCCGGAGCTGCTGGCGCTGGCCGCGGTCGCCTCCGACGACCTCGCCCGGCTCGCCCCCACGGACACCTCGGTGGTGGTGGTCTTCGACCGCCCCTCCGGTCCGGGCAACATCGGCTCCCTGGCCCGCTCGGCCGATGCGCTCGGCGCCGAGGCGCTGCTGATCACCGGCCACAGCGCCGATGCCTGGGACCCCGCGGCCATACGCGCCAGCACCGGGTCGATCTTCGCTCTGCCCGTGCTGCGAGTGCCCTCCCACCGGGAGGTGCTGGAGTGGATCGGCGCCCGCCGGGCATTGGGGGAGCCGTGGACGGTGCTCGGGCTCGACGAGGCCGGCGGGCATGAGCTGTCCGCAGAGGGCCTCTCCGGGCCGACCCTGGTGGTCATCGGGAACGAGACCGTCGGTATGAGCGCCGGCTGGAGAGAGGCCTGCGATGTCATCGCCGAGATCCCGATCGGCGGCTCCGCCTCCTCGTTGAACGCTGCGGTGGCCGGCTCCGTCGCGCTCTACGAGATCCAGCGGCAGCGCCGCACCGCTGGGCACGGCTGAGCGCCGCAGCTTCCGCTCCTCGGAGCCCATCCTTCAGCCCCCGCCGACCCTCAGCCCCCGCCGAGAGCGGCACGGACCAGCGGCGCGCCGAGC
>JAKDNE010000012.1 GCA_030451965.1 Brachybacterium sp.
CCACGACTCCGAGCGCCTCACCGGCATGCTCGAGGACTCCGGCTACGTCGCCGCGCCCGCGGATGCCGACGCTCGCCGGGGCGAGGTCGACGTCATCGTGTTCAACACCTGTGCCGTGCGGGAGAACGCGGCCAAGAAGCTGTACGGCACCCTCGGATCACTGCGCCCGGGCAAGGACGCCAATCCCGGCATGCAGATCGCCGTCGGCGGCTGCCTCGCCCAGAAGGACCGGGACACCATCGTCGAGCGCGCCCCCTGGGTGGACGTGGTCTTCGGCACCCACAACCTCGGCTCGCTGCCGGTGCTGCTGGACCGCTCACGACACAACGCCGAGGCCCAGGTCGAGATCCTGGAGTCCCTCGAGGTGTTCCCGTCCACGCTTCCCACCCGGCGCGAATCCGTCTACGCGGCCTGGGTCTCCATCTCGGTGGGCTGCAACAACACGTGCACCTTCTGCATCGTGCCCTCGCTGCGCGGCAAGGAGAAGGACCGCCGTCCCGGGGAGGTCCTCGCCGAGGTGCGCGACGCGGTCGACTCCGGGGCCATCGAGGTCACGCTGCTGGGGCAGAATGTGAACTCCTACGGCGTGGAGTTCGGGGACCGGGGCGCCTTCGCCAAGCTGCTGCGCGCCTGCGGCGAGATCGATGCTCTGGAGCGGGTGCGCTTCACGTCCCCGCACCCGGCCATGTTCACCGACGACGTGATCGACGCGATGGCGGAGACGGCGAACGTGATGCCGCAGCTGCACATGCCGCTGCAGTCCGGCAGCGACGACGTGCTGCGTCGGATGAAACGCTCCTACCGGTCCAAGAAGTTCCTGGGCATCCTGGACCGGGTCCGGGAACGGATCCCGGAGGCGGCGATCACCACCGACATCATCGTCGGCTTCCCCGGCGAGACGGAGGACGACTTCCAACGGACCCTCGACGTGGTCGAGGCCTCACGCTTCTCGAGCGCCTTCACCTTCCAGTACTCGATCCGGCCCGGCACCCCGGCGGCGACGATGCAGGACCAGCTCCCCAAGGAGATCGTCCAGGAGCGCTTCGAGCGGCTGACCGCCCTCCAGGACCGCATCACCCATGAGGAGAACCTCGCCCTCGAGGGACGAGCGGTGGAGATCCTGGTCGCAGAGGGGGAGGGGACGCGGGACTCCCGCACGGACCGGCTCTCGGGCCGGGCCCGCGATCATCGGCTGGTCCATGTCTCGCTGCCCGAGGGGATCACCGAGTCGGAGCGCCCCCGCCCTGGTGACCTGGTGACCGCGACCGTCACCCACGCCGCACCGCACTACCTGATCGCCGACAGCGCTCTCGGTCCGGACAGCGGCACCGGGCTCAGCGGTGAACGGCTCAGCGGTGAACGGCTCGGCGGTGACTGCTTCTCGGTGCGGCGCACCCGCTCCGGAGATGCCTGGGAGGCGGGCGAGCTGGGCCTGGACGTCGGTGGCTCCTGCGGCACCGGCGACGGTGCGGCGCCCAGCGGTCCGATCACCCTGGGGATGCCGAGTCTCCGTCCTCGCTGAATCGGGGGCACCCACCTGCAGCGCTCCACGGCCCCACCTCCGGCAGAGGCGGGGCCGTGGCGCGCTGCATTCGTGCGGTACCGGGAGGCCGGGCCCGGTCGCGGGGTCTCAGCTGTCGAGGTCGTCCAGCTCTGCGCCGAGGCGCTCCTCGAGGCTGTGGAAGAAGGCGATCACCGTGCTGAGTCCGCAGGTGATCGCATTGTCGATCTGTGAATTCAGGGCGCCGGCGCGGAAGTCAGCGGCGAGCTCGCCGTAGACCCCCAGCAGTCCCTCGGACTCACGACGCACGTAGACCTTCGGCCAGATCCGGTTCATGTTCCACTCGTTGCAGAGCTTGACCATCTCGACCTTGCGGGAGACGTCCACCGAATGGCTCCAGCGGCCACGGGTCTGGAGCACGCCGTGCTCGTCACCGGAGATCATGAACTGGAACCGGTAGTCGTCGAAGCGAGCACGCAGGATCTCTGGATGCTCCTCGTCCTCGACGAAGGCGTAGCCAAGTCGGGTGAGGCTCTCCTCGACCCTCGACAGGGACAGAGGGGCCAACTCGTCGGCCGAGTCCTTGCCCATCTGAACAGGGGACTCGTTCGGTGCAGTCACTTCCCACCTCGGTCGTTCGATAAAGGGGTCCATGGCGATCCGAGGGCTCGGATCGCCGATCACCTTACTCCTTCCGCAGTGGAACGGCCTGCGGGGCGACCGTGATCCCCCTGACTCTCGAGGAACCGCGCGGATCCGTGCTCCGGGGACGCCGATACAGTGCCCGCCATGGATGCCACCGCCGCACCGCCCACCGCACTCGCCAGGAGGTCGAGCGCGCCCGTGGTAGCGGTCGTGGGTGCGACCGCCACCGGCAAGTCCGATCTCGCGATCGCCCTGGCGGAGAGACTGGACGGCGAGGTCGTCAATGCCGACGCGCTGCAGCTGTACCGGGGGATGGACATCGGCACCGCCAAGGTCACCGCGCAGGAGCGTCGTGGCATCGAGCACCACCTGCTGGACGTGCTGACGGTGACCGAGGAGGCGAGCGTCTCCGCCTACCAGCGGGCCGCCCGCGAGGCCGTGGCAGTCATCCGCTCCCGTGGCAGGGTCCCGATCCTGGTGGGCGGCTCCGGGCTGTACGTCCGGGCCGCCCTCGACGAGATCGAGTTCCCGCCGACGGATCCGGCTGTCCGCGCCCGCCTCGAGGAGCGTGCCGACCGAGAGGGTCCCGCGGCGCTGCATCGCGTGCTCGCGGACACCGACCCCGAGGCCGCTCGCACCATCGGGGTCCATGACACCCGCCGCATCGTGCGTGCGCTCGAGGTGGGGGAGCTCACCGGTCGCCCCTTCACGGCTTTCCTGCCCCGGCCGCACTATCACCACTCCTGCACCGTGCAGCTCGGTCTGCGGCTGGAGCGTCCACTGCTGCACGACCGGATCGAGGCGCGGGTGCACCGGATGGTCGAGCAGGGCCTGCTCGAGGAGATCTCGGACCTGCGCGAGCAGGGTCTGGACCATGGACGGACCGCGCGCCGCGCGATCGGCTACGAGCAGGGCCTCGCGGTGCTCGACGGCACCATGAGCTGTGAGCAGGCGATCGAGGACACCGTCGCCGGCACGCGTCGCCTGGTGCGGAAGCAGGACACCTGGTTCCGTCGCGACCTCCGGGTCCGGTGGCTCGCGGCCGACGCGGGTCAGTCGCTCGTCGACCACGCGATCGCGCAGATCCGGGAGGCGGTCACGACGACTGACGAGCAGCAGCCGTAGGCTCGGCGCCATGAGCGAGCGCATCGACTTCATCAAGGGCCACGGCACCGAGAACGACTTCGTGGTGCTGGATGACCCCGAGGGTCTCCTCACCCTCGACGAGGCCGACGTCGCAGCCCTCGCCGATCGACGCGCCGGGATCGGCGGGGACGGTGTGATCCGCGCTGTCCGCTCCCGCAGCGCCGGGGTGGACGCCCCGGTCGACGCCCCGGAGTGGTTCATGGACTACCGCAACGCGGACGGCTCGATCGCCGAGATGTGCGGCAACGGGGTGCGCGTCCTCGCCGCGCACCTGCAGCGTGCCGGTCGAGTCGCCGAGGATCGCTTCGAGATCCTCACCCGCGCCGGGGTGCGCACCGTCGAGATCCTCGAACGCCCCGTCAGCCCGGGCAGGCCGTGGAGCGTCCGCGTGGGCATGGGAGCCTCTCGCAGCACCGCTGAGGCCCGCACCGTCGAGATCGCCGGGCAGCGCCTGGCAGCGACCGACGTCGACATGGGCAACCCCCACGCCGTCGCCTTCCTCCCCGCAGGGTTCACCCTCGAGGAGCTCGACCTGACCCGCCGCCCGGCCCTGGATCCCGACCCCGTCGACGGGGCCAACATCGAGCTGGTCAGCGAGCGCGGCCCCCGTCACGTGGCGATGCGGGTGCACGAGCGCGGGGTGGGGGAGACCCGCTCCTGCGGAACCGGCGTGGCCGCGGTCGCGGTCGCCTCGGCGCTGCGCGCCGGAGACGGCTCCCGCGAGCCGTGGGCCGTCGACGTGCCGGGTGGCCGGCTGCAGGTGGGCTGGTCCGCGGACGGGGAGGTCCTGCTCACCGGACCTGCTCAGCTGGTCGCGGACGGCACCACGCTCGTCTGAGCACCGGTGGGGCGGCCGCCCGCATGAGCGCCGGCGGAGCCGCAGGGCGGGGTCTCAGCAGCCGGTGCCGGCGGGCCCGACCTCGATCACCCGGAACCCCTTCGCACTCGCCACCTTCGCGACCGGTCGGTCGGGCAGCTGCCCGCTGAGCCAGCGGGCCAGCGGATCGGCACCCAGGTTCTTGCCGACCACGAGCGCCGCGGTGCCCTGCGGAGCCAGTCGGGACGTCCATTCCTGCAGCAGAACGTGCAGCGCCTCCTTCCCGATGCGGATCGGCGGGTTCGACCAGAGCGCCTCCGGTGCGAGATCCTGCGGAACCTCCTGCGGGGCGAGGACGCGGATGTTGGCCAGGCCGGCGCGGCGGGCATTCTCCGCGGTGAGCTCCCGGGCACGCTCACTGACGTCCACCGCCCACACCTGCGCGTCCGGGTGCAGCAGAGCCGCGGTCAGGGCGATCGGGCCCCAGCCGCAGCCGAGGTCCACGATCGTCGCGCCGGGCGGCGGGACGGTGATCTCATCGAGGCGGTCCAGCAGCACTGCGGTGGCCTTGTCCAGGCCGCGTCCGCTGAACACCGAGGCGCTCGAGACGAGGTCGAGGTCGCGGCCGGCCAGGCGCACCCGCAGCGGGAAGCGGCGGTCCTCGGTCGCGGGGGAGGGGGTGAAGTAGTGCTCGTCCACCTGAGCAGGATACGGAGCCGGAGGGCACCAGGGCGCAGCGGTGCCGCTCCGTCCGCTCTGCCCAGCGCAAAATCCCTCGACCTCCGTGGCCGGACGTGGGATTCTGGACACCTCGATATCCCCCACCCGAGGAGTGCCCCGACCGTGCCCATCGCCTTCCATCCCGAACCCGCCTCCGACGCCGACGTCGACGGGACCAGCGCGGAAGGAACCGGGGCCGCCGAGGACTCGAGCAGCGCGGATCGCCCGGCGCCCGCCCGCGATCCGCTCACCGAACGGATCCTCGCCCGCGGCGACGCCTCCCTCTCCGCGGTCACCTACGACTCCGAGTCCGACGGCGAGCAGTATGACCTCGCCGATCGTCAGGCGCTGCGCCGCGTCGCCGGACTCTCCACCGAGCTCGAGGACGTCACCGAGGTCGAGTACCGCCAGCTGCGTCTGGAGCGGGTGGTCCTCGCAGGCCTCTACACCTCCGGGAACTCCGAGCAGGCAGAGACCAGCCTGCAGGAGCTCGCCGCGCTCGCCGAGACTGCCGGATCCGAGGTGCTGGACGGGGTCCTGCAGCGCCGTGCGCATCCGGATCCGGCGACCTTCCTGGGCAAGGGCAAGGCCGCGGAGCTCGCGGACCTGGTCGCTTCCAGCGGCGCCGATACGGTCATCGCCGACGGTGAGCTGGGTCCCGGACAGCGTCGTGCCCTCGAGGACATCGTCAAGGTCAAGGTCATCGACCGCACCGCACTGATCCTGGACATCTTCGCCCAGCACGCGAAGTCCCGGGAGGGCAAGGCCCAGGTCGAGCTGGCTCAGCTCGAGTACCTGCTGCCGAGGCTGCGCGGCTGGGGCGAGTCGATGTCCCGTCAGGCCGGTGGTCAGGTGGGCGGCGCCGGGGCCGGGATGGGCTCGCGCGGGCCGGGTGAGACGAAGATCGAGCTGGATCGCCGGCGCATCCGCGACCGCGTGGCCAAGCTTCGCCGCGAGATCAAGGCGATGGCGCCGGGCCGTGACGCCCAGCGCGCGGACCGCAAGCGTCATCAGGTCCCGGCCGTCGCGATCGCCGGCTACACCAACGCCGGCAAGTCCTCGCTGCTGAACCGTCTCACCGGGGCCGGGGTGCTGGTCGAGAACGCGCTGTTCGCGACCCTGGACCCGACCGTGCGGCGCACGAGCACCCCGGACGGGCGGGAGTTCACCTATGCGGACACCGTCGGCTTCGTGCGGCATCTGCCCACCCAGCTGGTCGAGGCCTTCCGCTCTTCGCTCGAGGAGGTCGCAGGGTCGGACCTTCTGCTGCACGTGGTGGATGCCTCCCACCCGGACCCGGAGGGCCAGATCGCCGCGGTGCGCACGGTGCTCGGCGAGCTCGAGGGCTTCGACGTGCCCGAGGTCGTGGTGCTGAACAAGGCCGATATCGCCGAGCCCGAGACGATCGCCCGGATCCGCAGCCAGGTCGAGGACTGCGTGGTGGTCTCCGCCCGCACCGGGATGGGGATCCAGGAGCTGCGCGAGCTGATCGCCGAGCGGCTGCCCCGTCCCGCCGTCGAGGTGGACCTGGTGGTGCCCTATTCCCGCGGCGATCTGATCTCCCGGGTCCACACCACCGGCGAGGTGCTCGCGGAGGAGCACCTGATGGAGGGCACCCGCCTGCATGCCCGGGTGGACGAGGCACTCGCCGCCGAGCTGCGCAGCGCGTCCTGAGCGACGCGCGCCCGGGGCGCGGATACTCTGAGCGGATGACCGCTCCGTCCGCCCATCCCGTCGCGCCCACAGCGGGGGACATCCCTCTGTCCACCCTGATGGATGCTGCGGTGACGGCGATCGGCGGAGACCCGCGCCACGGCCAGCAGACGATGGCGGAGGCCGTCGATCTCGCCATGTCCGGGGGCCGGCACCTGCTGGCGCAGGCCGGCACCGGCACCGGCAAGTCCCTGGCCTATCTGGTCCCCGCGATGCGTCACGCTCTGGTCAGTGGTCGCCCGGTGGTGGTCTCCACCGCCACCATCGCGCTGCAGACCCAGATCGTCCGCAAGGACCTGCCGCTCCTGGTCGAGGCTCTCGCCCCGCACCTGCCGCGCACCCCCACCTTCGCCCTCCTCAAGGGCCGGGCGAACTATCTGTGCAAGCACAAGATCGCCGGCGGCTATCCGGTCGACATCGAGCCCGGTGCCCTGTTCGCCGAGGCCTCGGCGGATCCTTCCCGCGACGGTGGGGAGCGTCTGGGGCAGCAGGTGCGGCGCCTGCGCGAATGGGCGGAGGAGACCGACAGCGGGGACCGCGACTCCCTCGAGGACGCCGTTTCCGACCGGGCGTGGCGCCAGGTCTCGGTCACCGGTACCCAGTGCATCGGCAGCAGCTGCCCGATGGTGGAGGACTGCTTCGCCGAGCGCAGCCGGGAGCTCGCCCGAGAGGTCGACGTGGTGGTCACCAACCATGCGCTGCTCGCGATCGACGCCTTCGACAGCCTCGGCATCATCCCCGATCACGATGTCGTGGTCTTCGACGAGGCCCATGATCTCTCCCCGCGCGTCACCAGCGCCGTCACGGATGTTCTGAGCCCGGGCATGCTGCGCGGGACCGTCCGCGACCTGCGTGGGCTCGGCGTGGCCGGGACTGCCCTCGACGATGCCTCCGAAGAGCTGCGGGAGTCCCTCGAGCTCGCACCGGACGGCCGGGTCATCGGCGAGCTGCCGGAGCGCCTCGCCGACGCGGTCGACCAGCTGAGGGTCGAGGCGCGCACGGCGCATTCCGAGGCGAAGGACGCGGGCGACGACTCCTCCGCCGGTGCCCGCAAGACCGTCCGCGCGAATCTGCAGGAGATCATCGACGTCTGTGAGCGTCTGGTCTCTCCGGGTGAGGACGACGTGGTCTCCATCTCGCACTCCCCGGCGACCGGACGCTCCAGCATCCAGGTGGCGCCGCTGAGCGTCGCGGCGGCGATGCGCGGGGCGATCCTCGAGGAGCGCACTGCGGTGCTCACCTCCGCGACACTCGCCCTCGGCGGGCGCTTCGAGCCGGCGGCCGGGGAGGTGGGCCTGGCCCGCCGGGACCGGATGGCGGAGGACGAGCTGCCGCCGCTGGAGGATTCGAGCGCGTGGGCGGGACTCGACGTGGGCAGCCCGTTCGAATACCGCCGCCAGGGGATCCTCTACACCGCGCGCCATCTTCCGCCGCCAGGCCGGGAGGGGCCCTCGACCGCGATGCTCGATCACCTCACCGAACTGGTGGAGGCCTCACGCGGGGGAGCGCTGTGCCTGTTCTCCTCGCGCCGCGGCGCCGAGATCGCGGCCGAGCATGTGCGCGCGCGGCTCGACCTGACGATCGCCGTGCAGGGCGAGGACTCGATGGCGAATCTGGTGCGGACCTTCCGTGAGGAGGAGGATGCGAGCCTCTTCGGCACCCTCACCCTGTGGCAGGGTGTGGACGTCTCGGGGAGGTCGCTGCGGCTGGTCACCATCGACCGGATCCCGTTCCCCCGCCCTGATGATCCGTTGACCGCGGCGCGGCAGGAGCGGATCGGACGGCACGGCGGCAACGGGTTCATGTCGATCTCCGCGCAGCATGCTGCCCTGCTGCTCGCCCAGGGGGCCGGGCGCCTCATCCGCTCCGACCAGGACCGCGGCATGGTCGCAGTGCTGGATCCGCGTCTGGCGACGGCCCGGTACGGGAGCTTCCTGCGGGAGTCCATGCCGCCGCTGTGGCCGACGGCGGATCCGGAGGCCGCCCTGGCGGCGCTGCGCCGCCTCGCGGACGGCTGAGCATCCGGCACACCCTCGGCAGGAGGCCGGCGATCAGACCGCCCGCAGCACCGTCACGATCTTCCCGAGGATCTCGGCGTGATCACCGAGGATCGGGGCGAAGGCCGGGTTGTGCGGCATCAGCCAGACGTGGTCGTCGCGCTGCACGAAGGTCTTGACCGTCGCCTCGCCGTCGATCATCGCGGCCACGATCTCGCCCTTCTCCGCGGTGCTCTGCGACCGCACGACCACCCAGTCCCCGTCGCAGATGGCGGCGTCGATCATCGAGTCCCCGACCACCTGGAGCAGGAAGAGATCGCCGTCGCCCACCAGGCGCTGAGGCAGGGTGAAGACGTCCTCGACGTGCTCCTCGGCGGTGATCGGGACGCCGGCGGCGATCCGGCCCAACAGCGGGACGGTCACAGAGTTCGGGACGATCTCGGGTTCAGGAGCCGAGATCGGGGGAGCCGGGGCGTCGTCCGCATCGGGCATCACCACCTCCATCGCCCGCGGCCGCTTGGGGTCGCGACGCAGGAACCCCTTGCGCTCGAGCGACTGCAGCTGATGAGCGACCGAGGAGGAGGAGGTCAGCCCGACCGCGTCACCGATCTCGCGCATGGTGGGCGGGTAGCCGTGCGCTGCCACCGCCTCGTTGATCGTCTCCAGGATCAGCCGTTGACGACGCGTGAGGGCCGCGGTGCGCTCGTCGACCGGGGAATCACCGCGGACCGATATCGGCTTCGGGGTGCTCGGCGTCATCGTGCGGCCTCCTGGCGTCGTCTGTCGGACCCGTGCGGTTCCGTTGTCCTATGACCCAGCGTAGGGCGGCGCACCCCAGAAGCCAAACATGTGTTCGAGGTATCTGTTGCGTGTCGCGAGCGGCTGGGGTTACAGTCGCACATACATTCGATCGAACAGGAGTTCGGATATGCGTACCGATATCGCCACGGCCCTTCCCTTCCCGTCGCACGGCATGCCTCGTCGCGAGGCCACGCCTCGAGCGCGCGTTCGACTCGAGCCGACTCGTCGCGGGCGCCTGCTCGTCACGGTGATCGCCTTCGTGCTCGGCCTGCTGGTGGCCGCCGCCGTGCTGCTGTCGGTCGATCTGCCTGCGCTGGCGGGCACCGAGAGCGAGCAGCCCGTCACCGTGACCGTCGACGCCGGTGACACCCTGTGGGGCTACGCCGACCAGTACGCACCGGAGGGTATGAGCGCACAGGATTTCGTCGCCGAGGCGCGGCTGCACAACCAGCTCCCCACCGGTCGCATCACCGCCGGTCAGGAGATCGAGCTGCCCGTCCTGGAGGGCGAGACCCGCTGAGCGGGTGAAGGGCCGGTATTCTGGGGGGATGCACTGCCCGTTCTGCCGCCATTCCGACTCCCGCGTCGTCGACTCGCGCACGTCCGACGACGGCGCGACAATTCGTCGTCGGCGCCAGTGCCCCAACTGCTCCCGACGTTTCTCCACCTCGGAGACGGCCTCCCTCTCCGTGCTCAAGCGCTCGGGCGTCAGCGAACCGTTCAGCCGCGCCAAAGTGATCTCCGGCGTGCGCAAGGCCTGTCAGGGACGACCGGTCAGCGATGACCAGCTGGCGATGCTCGCCCAGCGCGTCGAGGAGAGCATCCGTTCCAGCGGTCTCGCGGAGATCGATGCCCATCAGGTCGGACTCTCGATCCTGCAGCCGCTCCAGGAGCTGGACGTGATCGCGTATCTGCGCTTCGCGAGCGTCTACCGGGGCTTCGATTCGCTCGAGGACTTCGAGGCGGCGATCGCACGGCTGCGAGCCGAAGCTCCGCAGGGCGAGGACCCTGTGGAGGCGCCGACCGCCTGAGGTCGCCCGCCGTGGGGCCGGACGTGTCCGATCACACGTGGCGCACGCGGATTCCTCCCACATCCCGGATTTGGCGCAGAGGCACCAGGGGATGTGCATAAGATATCCCTCGTGCGCTCATGCAGCGCACACCTGATCGGCGGTCGTGGAGGGGAAGCCACGGCCGCCGATCCCTGTTCCGGGAGGGCGGCCGCGGTACTCATCCCGCGATGCCGGCGGGGAGATCCCGGGCGTGGACCACTCCGAGATGCTGGGTCGGGCGGCTCATCGCCACGTACAGATCTCCGGCGCCGTGGTCGTCGATCAGGTCCGCCGGCTCCACGATCACCACCGCGTCGAACTCGAGACCCTTGGCGTCCTGAGCGGTCATCACCGCGATCTCGTCATCCACTCCCGCCGAGCCCTCGCCGATGGCCGGCAGGGCCTCCTGGAAGCGCAGGGCGCCGACGAGGGCATCGAGTCGCTCCTGGGCCGCGATCACGGCGATCCGACCCAGACGCTCCGCGTGGAGGGCGAGCACTGCGTCGGCGGTGCAGGTGGCGACCTCGGCAGGCGCGGCCCGATCGATCAGCGGCCCGCGGTCGCCCTCGCGCACGGAGCTGACCGGTGTCACCGGCAGATCATGGGCCTGTGCCATCGCCACCGCACGATCCATGATCCGACTCGGCGTGCGGTAGTTGACCGTGAGGTGCTCGACCTGCAACCGATCCTGGATGTAGGGCGAGAGCGCGGCGGACCAGGAATCGGTGCCGCCGGCGGAGGAGGTCTGGGCGACATCGCCCACCACCGTGAAGGACTTCGTGGGCGCCCGTCGCATGAGTGCCCGCCAGCTCATGGGCGAGTGCTCCTGCGCTTCGTCGACCACGACGTGGCCGTAGGTCCAGCTCCGCTCGGCGGAGGCGCGCTCGGCCAGGGTCCGACCGTCGCGGACGTGGCTGACCTGATCGGCGAGGTCCTCGGCGCGGATGATCCCCGAGGTGTCGATGTTCTCGATGACCTTGCGCGCGTACTCGACCTCCGAGCGTCGGCGCTCGGCGTCGTCCCGGGCCCGGGCCTCCGCCGGTGCGGAGTCCTCACCGAGCAGCTCCGCGACCTCGTCGAGAAGCGGGACGTCCTCGACCGTCCAGGGTGAGTCCTTCGCGCGCACCAGCAGCTCCACCCGGTCGGCCAGCGACCGTGGAGCTGCATCCCGCAGTCGATCGGGCCGGGAGAGCAGGATCCGCAGGAAGCCCTGCGGGGTGTACGGGAGCCAGGCGAGATTCAGCTGGCGCTTGATCTCGGGATCGCTGCGCAGATCCGAGAGCAGGTCCGGGCGGTCCTCCGGGATCACAGTGTGCCCCTGCGTGCGCAGGGAGCTCTCGTAGCTCTGGACCAGGCGGTCCATCGCCACCCGGACGAAGACCGCACGGGCGGTGTTGTGGGGCTTGTGCGAGGACCGGGCTTCGCGCCGAGCCGAGCGGATCGCGTCCCGTGTGAGGGTGAGCGGGGTGCCATCGATGCGCAGGCTGATGTCGGCAGGGGGGACCATCTGGCGCTGCCTGACCGCACGACCGAGGAGCTCGGCCATGGCGGCATCGCCCTTGAGCCGGGCGACTGCGTCCTCATCGTGCCGGAAGGTCTCGACCCCGGGGAAGAGCTCACCGGGGGTCAGCATCACGACGCCGGATTCGCCGAGGCTCGGCAGCACCCGCTCGATGTAGCGCAGGAAACCCGGGGTGGGTGCCATGATCAGCACGCCCGTGTGCTCCAGCCGCCGACGGTGCGTGTACAGCAGGTATGCCGCACGGTGCAGGGCGACCGCGGTCTTGCCGGTGCCGGGCCCTCCCTGGACCACCAGCACGCCACGGTTCTCGGAACGGATGATGCGGTCCTGCTCGGACTGGATGGTCGCGACGATGTCGCCCATCCGCCCGGTGCGCTTCCCGGAGACGGCGGCCAGCAGGGCGCCCTCGCCCTGGAGCACGACGTCGTGATCGGGATCCTCGAGCACGGACGGGTCCAGGACGTCGTCCTCGAGCCCGACCACGGCGCGGCCCCGGTTGATCAAGTGCCGTCGCAGCCGCACCGACAACCTGTCGGTGCTGGTGGCACGGTAGAACGCAGCCGCGGCGGGCGCGCGCCAGTCCACCAGGAGCTGCTCCCGCTCGGAGGTGAACAGGCCGATGCGGCCGATGTAGTGGCGGGCGGCATCATCCATGTCGAGGCGACCGAACACCAGACTGCGCGAGACCGAGCGCAGCAGCGCGAGGCGATCCTCGTACAGCGCCATGAAGGAATCGCGCTCGGAACGGTTCTGGTGGGTCGAGGCGTGCTGTGATCCCTGGATCTGGTGGAGATTGCGCTCCACCTGGGCGATCAGTTCGTCCAGCCGTCGATAGAGACGGTCGGCATACGTCTGTTCGCGTGCGATCTCCCGGGCGATCTGTTCCTCAGCGTCGTCCACGGCCCTGCCTCTCACCCTGTGCGTCCTCATGCTGCGCCGCCGTCCGGCGGACCCGAGATCGGCGAAGCACGGTGGTCCATTATGGTGGATGGGCCTGGGTGCGCGTGCCATCAGGTGATCCACGTCCAGTCGGCCGCGAGGGAGGAGCCACGATGCGAGACCCGCGCGATCTGTATCGGTTCGAGTCGACCGAAGTCCTGGAGGCTGTGCCGCGCTCCGGGCTCACGCTGGTGCACGCACTGCCCGGGATGGTCGATGCCGGCAATGCCTGCCGCATCGCGGCCACCTACCTGCGGGACGAGCTGCGCCATCTGCGCCTGGTCTCCTTCGACACCGATGAGCTCCTCGACTACCGCGGCTCCCGCCCGCACGCGACCTTCGATGGCACCTCCTTCGTGGACGTGGAGGTCCCCGAGCTCACGCTCTCGCTGATGTACGACGAGCAGGATCGCCCCTTCCTCTTCCTCGACGGCCCCGAGCCGGACCTGCAATGGCGCCGGTTGGCCGAGGCGATGATCGATCTCGTCGAGTTCTTCGAGGTCTAAGGGGGGGTCGGCATGCTGGGGGTGCCCATGGCGGTCCCCCATACCCGCCCCATCGGCCTGTTCGCCCACGCCAATGACCCCTCGCTGCTGGGTCGACCCGGCGCCCGGGCCACGCCGGCGCCGGGGACTGCGCCCGATCTGGGGGAGGAGGGGACTCCTGAGCTGGTGATTCCGGCGGCATTCAGCACCCTGCTCGAGCACCGGCTGGGGCGGGCCGGTCATCCCGCGATGGGCTATGCCGCCCAGGTCCCGCACTACCTGGCCCGGACCGACTTCCCGGCCGGCGCGCTGGCACTGCTGCGTCGGGTCAGCGAGGCGGCCGGGCTCGACCTCCCGCTGGTCCACCTCGGAGACCTCACCGATGCCGCCACGGTGGCGCTGCAGGGTTCCCTCGAGCAGAACGGGGAGGTGCGCCAGATCGTCGGCGCGCTCGAGGAGCAGTACGATTCGATGGGTGAGAGCGAGGACTCCTCGCCGCTCGCGACCACGATGGATCTCCCGACGGCCGACGAGATCGGCGAGCACTTCGAGCGCTTCCTGGCCGACAATGACGACGGCTCCCCGGAGGATCCCCTGTCGCTGTGAGAGCCGGTGCGGCACGGTCCGGGGCCGCGACGGACCCCGATCGACCGCAGTTCGTTATCTCTTCGTGATCCCGTCATGACCAACTCCGTGTGAACCGGGCCACGGTCATGACAGAATGGGGTTGTTGCGATGATGCAGGTCCGGCAGGACAGTCCGACGACGGTGCCTCGGCACGGCAGTACGGCTTGCACCTGACGCCACCCGCTCCGGCGGGGGACGGCTTCACGCGGCACCGCGATCGCGTCGTGCGATCGATGAAGGACGACACAGAAGGTGACAGGTATGGCACAGGGCTCGGTCAAGTGGTTCAACGCCGAAAAGGGCTACGGATTCATCGAGATCGACGGAGGCGGCGCAGACGTCTTCGTGCATCACAGCAAGATCGACATGGACGGATACCGCGCCCTCGACGAGGGTCAGCGCGTGGAGTTCGAGGTTAGCCAGGGTGACAAGGGGCCGCAGGCCGAGCAGGTCCGTCCTCTCTGATCGACGGCACCCCGTCTACATCGCGGACCGGGCAGGAGCATCGCGCTCCTGCCCGGTCCGTCGTTGTGCGGTCCCTCGTCGGCTGTATGCCCTCAGCGTGACTGCAGCACGCGTCCGGCGCGGGCGAGCGCCTCGACCTGGGGCCGGCGCGCCAGACGCACCGAGACCGCATCGGAGCGCAGGTCGCGGTCGATGTCCACGGGGAGCGGGCGCCGCGAGGCGAGCAGGACGCAGTTCCCCCTCCGCTTGCCCGAGAGGTGGGCGGGCTCCGCGATGACGCCGACGTGCTTGAAGACGGCGGAGAGGGTGGCGACCTCGTCCGCCATCAGGCCGCTGCCCGGCGGAGCCGCGCAGTTGGCCAGGTAGATCCCGCCGTCGCGCAGCACCCGGTCGGCGTGGGCGGCCGTCTCGACCGTGGTGAGCTCCGGGGGCGTGACCGTCCCGCTGAAGACATCCCTGACCAGGACGTCGAATCGGTTCTCGCGCCAGGAGGCGAGGGCGCCGAGCGCGTCGTCGACGCGCAGTCGCAGCTGTGGCGAGCGGGGGAGGTCGAACCACCCCCGCACCTGCTGTGAGAGCAGCTCATCGATCTCCACCACGGTCTGGCGGCTGCGCGGATGGCGGGCGGCGATCGCCCGTGGCAGGGAGCAGCCACCGCCGCCCAGGTGCGCGAGCTGGGGAGCGGGGGCCGGCGCCCCGCCCGTGGTCCCCGGGTCGTCCGATGCGGGGAGCTCCGCGAGGTGGCGGTCGATCACCAGCAGCATCCAGCGCATGTACTCGAACACCAGGTGCTCGGGATCCGGATGCAGGTGCGAGGACGGGGCGCCGTTCACGTCCAGCAGCACCGAGCCGTCGTTCTCCAGGGTCAGCCGTGCGGTCCCGGTGGAGACGGGGATCGGGGTGTCGAGGGGGCCGAGATGCGCGAAGGCAGCGCGGCGCGAGCGATCGCGGCGGGGCATCGCACCACTCTATGAGATCACCGGGTCCGCTCCTCCCCACCCGGTGCGCGTCCACCGGATCCGCGACCCCGTCTCGTCTGTCGGACCCCACACATAGCGTGGCACTCATCAGGACGGCGCAGAGGGCGCCCTGAGTCCATGGAGGAGGAGACCGATGACGCGCACCATGTCCCGACGAGGGGGAGCCGCGGCACCGGTCGACTCCGGCGTCCGCGCGCTGCGTCTGCGTCTGGCCCGTCTCGATCAGGACCAGGCGGACCTCGAGCGCGCTCGGGACCTGCTGCGCCAGGGCCGGTCGCAGCTGGAGGATGATCCGCGCGGGGCCTACGAGCTGATCCATCGGGCGGCGCTGAGGGGAGCCGGGGTGCTGGTCTCCCGAGCCAACCGCGAGCGCCGCCGAGCGCTGCCGCTGAATGTGTGGACCGCGCTCGAACGCCTCGGCGGGCAGGATGCCGAGCGGGCGGAGCAGCTGGGGCCGCTGGTGGCCGAGAGGATGCGACTGGACCGCGAGAGGGCCGCCCAGCCTGATCCGGAGCTGCTGCGCAGTCACCTCGAGGGGACCGGTGCCCACCTCGAGAGGGTCGCTCAGCGCCTCCTCGAGGACCTCCCCACCCACGTCACCGATCTCGCCGCCGCCGGCTGACCGTCCCCGGGGGAGGCGCAGCGGCCCGGGTAGAGTTCCTCGCGAGGGAGGTGCCGATGGATGTCAGCGGTGATGCGGGTTCGACGGGGGAGATCCCCGGGATACTGCACCTGGACATGGACGCCTTCTTCGCCTCCATCGAGGTGCGGGACGACTCCCGGCTGCAGGGCCTGCCCGTGGTGGTGGGCGGTGCCGGAGCCCGCGGAGTGGTCGCCGCGGCCAGCTATCCCGCACGCACCCGAGGGATCCGCTCTGCGATGCCGATGGCGTCGGCACGGCGCCTGGCCCCGGATCTCGTCATCGTCCCGCCGCGTATCGACCTCTATCGCCAGATCTCCGCACGCGTGATGGAGCTGCTGGGCGATGTGGTCGCCGACGTCGAGCAGATCAGCGTCGACGAGGCCTTCCTGGACGTGCGCGGTGCACGCCGGCTGTTCGGTCCACCGGAGCAGATCGCCGAGCTGCTGCGGCGACGGATCCGGGAGGAGCTCGGCCTGCCGAGCTCGGTCGGGGGATCCGTCTCCCGTGCCGTCGCGAAGATCGCCTCCGCCCGGGCCAAACCCGATGGGATGCTGATCGTCCCCGCCGCGCGCACTGCCGAGTTCCTCGCCCCGCTGTCCGTCTCGGTGATCTCCGGCGTCGGCCCCAGGGCGCAGGATGCGCTCGCCCGGATCGGCGTGCGCACCATCGGCCAGCTGCGGGAGATCCCTCGCTCCACCCTGACCCGTGCGCTGGGACCCCGGGCACCCGAGATCGCGGCGCTCGCCGACGGCAGCGACCGCACCGGGCTGGGGCGACGCACCAGAGACAAGTCGCTGGGGACCGAGCGGACCTGGGATGAGGACCTCACCGACCCGGCCGAGGTGCGCAGGTGCATCACGCAGATGGCGGACGACGTCGCCCGGCAGCTGCGCCGCGGCGGCTTCGTGACGCGGACCGTCGTGCTCAAGCTGCGTGCTCCGGACGGCGCCACCATCACCCGCTCCTCGACCCTGGACCAGCCGACCTCCAGCGGTGAGCGGCTCCGCGAGCAGGTGGTCTCCCTGTGGGAGCGTGAACGCTCAGCGATGCGCCGCGTCCGTCTGGCCGGGGTGCGTGCCACGCATCTCGAGCCGGCCTCCGGCACCCCTGTGCAGTCGGAGCTGAACGCCCGAGCGGCGGGCTGGCAGGACCTGGAGGCCGCGATGGATCGGGCTCTCGAGCGCTTCGGCACTCGCAGTCTCGGCCGGGGATCGACGCTCTCCGCCGTGCCCGACGGCACGCAGCGCAGCCCGGCGTCCCCGACCTCGGGACCCGGCACGGGACCGACGGGGCAGCCCGGTCCGGTCGGACCGCACACCACAGATCGCGACGGCCGATGAGGGCAGATTTCCGGCTGTCGTGTGATGCCATGCCCCGAGTGTTCACATTACCCAGGAACAGGATCTAAACTGGGTGCACTGCCGACGAGGGCCTGGACCCTCGCTCGGTGGATGTGCGCCGACCGGCGCGAAAGGACGGGGACAAGGAGCGGGATCATGCCGCTGTCTGAACACGAGCAGAAGATGCTCGACGAGATGGAGCGTCAGCTCTTCGCTGATGATCCGCGCCTCGCACGAGCTTTCGCACCGAAGACGCCGCCGCGTCGCAGCGGGCGTCGGATACTCATCGGCCTGGGCGCCGTCGTCGTGGGCCTCGGGGTCCTCGTGCTGGCGGTGAGCCTCCCGGCGATCTGGCTAGGAGTGATCGCCTTCATCGGCATGCTCGCCGGCGCGGTCTATGCGGTCACGGGATCCGGCAGCACCTCGGAGGGCAAGGGCACCACCGACGGCGGTGGTGGCGGCGGAGGATCCGGACCAGCTGCCCCCGGCGGGGACGACGGGGGCACCTTCATGCGCAAGATGGAGGAGCGCTGGGAGAAGCGTGCGGGAGACGATCCCCGGTTCTGACCGTCCCTTCGGCGACCCGACACTGACGTTCTGACGCATCACGATGCCCCGGCTCGGAAGAGCCGGGGCATCGTCATGTCCGCACCCTGCAGGTGACCGATCGGTCACCGTTCCCCGCACGGGTGGCAGCGCGGGACACCACTGCGCTCCCCGTGATTCCCCACCTCGCTCCACTGCGGCTCTCCCGGCTGCTCCACCTCCCTCCCCACAGCTCGACCGCGCACGCCGAGGCACCCCTGACCTGGGGTTTCGTGGATGCGGCCGCTGTGGAGCCGGCCTGTCGGCCGTGGTGATCGTGCCGAAACGCCACGGGAGACGTGCCCGACAAGAATTTTCCCCCCACCTCACTCCACCCTGCTGACCTGGCACGATGCCGCGTCCTTCGGGTCGTTTCGAGGTTTTGGGGTCCATGGGTGGGGAGTAGTGGGGTAAAGTGGAGTGCGTTGGGAGGAGATGGAGTCCGGATCGCGAGTCGCGGAAGGTGAAGGAGGGCGTGGATGTTCCTCGGCACCTTCACGCCCAAGCTCGATGAGAAGGGCCGCCTGATCTTCCCGGCGAAGTTCCGCGACGAGCTCGCCTCGGGACTGGTCATGACTCGTGGACAGGAGCACTGCATCGCCGTGTACCCGCTCATGGAGTTCCGCCAGAAGCTCGAGGACGCCCGTCGGGCGCCCACCACCGATAAGCGCATTCGTGACTACCTGCGAGTACTGCTCTCCGGCGCGGAGGACGTCATCCCGGACAAGCAGGGACGCATCACCATCCCGGGCCATCTGCGTGACTACGCGGACCTGGACCGGGAATGCGCCGTCATCGGCGCTCTGGACCGGCTCGAGATCTGGTCGCTCCCGGACTGGGAGACCTACCTCGAGCAGAAGGAGGAGGGCTTCGCGGAGACCTCCGAGGAGGTGATCCCCGGCCTGTTCTGAGCTCGGCCCGAAGGACTCTCCGTCCTGTGAGACCTCTCGTCGTTCCCGCCCCGATGCAACTTCCCCGGTGGCGGGTCGGGAACGACGGGGAATCTGGCAGGACGGCACCGCGAGGAGATCGCGGGGCCGGGCAGGGTGCAGGACCCGGACCATCACAGACAGCACGACAGCACCGACCCAGGGGAGGGGTGACATGGACCAGCCGCAGAGCGGGCGACCGGCCGAGGCTCGGCACGTTCCCGTCCTCCTGGACACCTCCGTCCAGCTCCTCGCCCCCGCGCTGCAGGAGCCCGGCGCGATCCACGTCGACGCCACGCTGGGGATGGGCGGCCACGCCTCGGCCGTCCTCCGAGCCGCCCCGCACGCACACCTGGTGGGCATCGACCGCGATCCCCAGGCGCTCGTCCTCGCCCGGGAGCGCCTGGATCGCGACGGCGTGGGGGGACGGGCCACTCTCGTGCATGCCACCTACGATCAGATCCCCGAGGTGCTCGAGGATCTCGGACTCCCCGGGGCGCACGGCGTGATGATGGATCTGGGCCTGTCCAGCTTCCAGATCGACACCGCGGACCGTGGCTTCTCCTACGCCGTCGATGCTCCGCTGGACATGCGGATGGACCCCTCCTCCGAGGGGCCCACGGCCGCGGACCTGCTGCGGGACCTGCCCGAGGCGGAGATCGCCCACATGCTCCGCACCCTCGGCGACGAGCGCTTCGCCAAGCGGATCGCCCGCCGCCTCGTCGAGCGGCGCGAGAACGCGCCGCTGACCCGCAGCGGCGAGCTGGTCGAGCTGCTGGAGCGGGCGATCCCCGCGGCCTCCAAGGCCAGCGGCGGACATCCTGCCAAGCGCACCTTCCAGGCGCTGCGGATCGCTGTGAACGAGGAGCTCGAGATCCTCGCCTCCGCGATCGAATCCGCTCTCGACTGCCTTCACGTCGAGGGCAGGATCGTCGTGGAGGCGTACCACTCAGGGGAGGACCGTCTGGTCAAAACGGCATTCACCCGCCGTACGCGCTCCTCCGCACCGCCCGGGTTCCCGGTCGAGCTGGAGGAGCACAAGCCCACCTTCTCCACGCTCGTACGCGGCGCCCTCCAGGCCGACGACGTCGAGCGCGGCAGCAACTCCCGCGCAGCCTCCGTCCGACTGCGCGCCCTGACCCGAACCCGACCTGACCAGGGAGCACACTGAAATGGCCAGCACGTCCGCCGTTCATGCGCCCGCGATCCGCCCGGTCCGCGGGACTCGGCGCTCCTCGGCCGCGCGACCCGGCCTGACGGTCGTCGCCACCCCGAAGACCGCCGGCAGCTCGATGCCGTTCACCCTGCTGTGCACGGTGATCGTCGTGGCGACTCTCGCCGCACTGCTCTACCTCAACATCCAGATGTCGGACACGAGCTACGAGATCACCCGGCTGCAGAGCCAGTCCCAGCGCCTCACGGAGGAGAGCCAGGCGCTCGCGGAGGCCAATGAGCGCCTGGGCACGCCGCAGGAGCTCGCACGACAGGCGCGCGAGATCGGCATGGTCCCGGTGTCGGATCCTGCATATATCGACCTCGACACGGGCGAGATCATCGGAGAGACGTCCCCGGCGGCGCAGACTGGGTCCCATCCGGAGCTGGCCACGGTGCCCGAGAGGGCCGCAGTGCCACCGGCGCAGATCTATGACGAGCCCACCGCTTACCACGGCATGGGCAGCGAAGGGGCCTGAGGATGACGCCACCGCGCAGCAGCCGGCGGAGCACCCCCCGTACCGAGGGAGGTGCTCGGAGGCCCCGGCCCG